>JAHFOU010000111.1 GCA_023261525.1 Planctomycetota bacterium
CCAGGCTCATGTTCGGGGCGACCAGGACGGGAACCTTGCGCGCGATGGCCGCCAGGGTGGCCCGGGCGGCTTCGGAAAGGCCCGTGGTGCCGATGACCAGCGCGAAGCCGCCCTGCCCCCAGGAGACCAGGCGGGACTGGGTGGCCGCCGCGTCGGAGAAGTCGATCAGCACGTCGGGACGGGCCTTCCCCAGCTCCGCGGTCACCTTCACGCCGGCCAGCTCGCGGCCCAGGCCGGGGCTGGCGGGACGGTCCAGGGCCGCGACCAGCGCCATCCCGGGGAACTCCGGCAGGAGGGCGGCGATGCGCGTTCCCATCTTGCCGCAGGCCCCGTGGAGCGCGATGCGCGTCATCTTCGAAGTCTTCTTCATGCTGAAGATCCGTGCGGGGCGCGACGATGCCGACTTAGCCATGGATGGCCTCCAATGTCCCGGGGAACCGTACACGATCAGCCGACTGATCTGCCGCGGACGCCAGGCCAAGAGCTACGCGAAGTGCCCCTCCTGCCCGAACCGTGAGCTGGGCGCCGAGGTCATCGCGATCCAGGCCGCCCCGCCCTCCATGCCGCCCCGTGCCGAGGTGACCGCGCCGGCGAGGGCCCAGGCTCCCGGGATCGCCGGCTTCCGGGTGCCCACCCTTCCCGAATCGGGATGGATGGCCCTGGCGCGCCGGATCTACGACTACTTCTAGCCTCATCGCTTCGCCTTCCTGCGCCGGCGGGCGACCTCGTCCCGGATGTAGGAGACGATCTCCTCGGTGGAGGCTCCGGGGGTGAAGAGGCGGCCCACGCCCGCCTTCTGGAGCTTGCGGACGTCCTCGTCGGGAAGGATGCCCCCGCCGGTCAGGAGGACCCCGCCCAGGCCCCGGGCCTTCAGGAGCTTGAGCACCCGCGGGAAGAGGGTCATGTGGGCGCCCGACAGGACGGAGAGCGCCACCACGTCCACGTCCTCCTGCACCGCCGCCGCGGCGATCATCTCCGGGGTCTGGTGGAGGCCGGAGTAGATCACCTCCATCCCCGCGTCGCGGAGGGAGGCGGCGACGACCCGGGCCCCGCGGTCATGGGAATCCAGGCCCGGCTTGGCCACGAGGACGCGGATAGGACGCTCGGGATTCGTCATTTCGGAACCCCGGCCACGCGGGCGGCCTTGAGCCAGGGCGTCACGATCTCCACGAAGCCCGCGGCCGTCATGGCGCGCAGGGCCGCGTCCATGCGGTCCGCCCAGTCCGGATCCCCGCCCCCGTCCTGCCAGGCCACGGCATCCACCATCATGGCCCGCCAGTCCTCCTTCGCGAACCCCTCCCTCAGGCTCAGGGCATGCCCCTTCAGGTTCTCCATGACCGGGGAATCCTCCCGGAGGAGCTTCACGGTCTTGGCCCCGGATGCGGCCCACTCCAGGATCTCCCGGCGCTCCCCTTGCTGGAACCGGAGAACCAGATGGGCGGCGTTCCCCGCCTTGCAGCGCGAGACAGCCTGAGGAGGCCGGACCAGGGTCGGCAATTGCAGGGTGAAGGGGCCATAGGTTTTCTTGGCCCGGGTCTGCGGATCCAGCCAGCAGGCCAGGAGCCTGGCCGCGGCGCGGGACTCCGCATCCGTCTCGACCAGGGGCACGATCAGGTCGAAGGGCGCCGCATCAGGAAGCCTGAGGCTTTCCTCCGGCAATGAGAACGCGACGGGGCGAGGAGCCGACGGGGGCTCTCCCGGAAGGCGAAGGGCCTCCAGGGCGGGGACGGGATGCGGCCCGCAGACCATCAGGATCCAGGAGGGGGCCGGACCGGGACAGGCGTGGTTGAGGGCCGGCACGGGAGCCCCCCCCGCGGAGGCCGCCGGGGGCGTCCTCAGCCAGGACTGGATCTCCTCCAGGCGGGCCTCCAGCTCCCCAGGAGTCCAGCAGGGGGACGGGAGGTCGAAGGCGAGGTGATCCCCCCGGGCCTTGAATTCCGCCCCGGGAGGAGCGGCCTCGAGGGCGGCCGCGTAGGCCCGGGTGCCGCGCTCGAAGATCCCCCGCGGGTAGTACCCGTGCACGGTGTACCAGCAGGCGTCCGCAACCTCCAGGAAGAGGACCCGCCCGCCGTCCAGGGCACGGACCGAGGGATCCCGGAAGGTCTGTCGGCAGGGAGGATCCTGGTCGGGCGGCGGGGCGTCGCGGAAGGGCAGGGGAGTCCAGCGGAGGGGGTCACCGGTCCTGGGTGTCAGCGCGGCCAGCTCCCCCTCGGGGGCGCTCGCCACCGCCAGCTGCCGCTCCGGAACCAGGATACCGGCCGCCAAGGCCTTCAGCCTCTGGAGATCCATCCGGGACAGCCGGTCCAGCTCCTCCCAGGGAGAGTGCCCCGCCCAGCCCAGGGGGTCGGATTCGAAGGCGACCTTCCAGCTGATCCAGTAGGCGGTCCTCATCCCCCCGCTGCCCCCTCCGTTCGAGGCCAGCTGGCGCCACAGCGCTTCGGCTGCCGCACGCACCGATTCCTGGGTAGGCGAGGCCGGGAAGCCCGCCAGACGCGCCTCAAGGATTGGCAGGAGGGCCACGGCATCCCCCGGCACCTCGATCCGCAGCAGGCGCTGGCCCGGACGCGCATCCACGCTGGCCTCGCAAGCCCCGCAGCTCTCCAGGCCCCGGAGGTGGCTTTGGAGCAGCCCCGCCAGGACCATGGCCTCGACGGTGGGGACCTCGGGCGGGACCGGATACGCGATGCGCACTCTGCGCGCCGAATCGTCCACGACCTTGAGGCCCGGGGTGAACCCGGAGAACTGGGCCGGCTCGGGCTGGTACCCGGGCGGGTTCGGGAGGTCCTCCAGGGCCTTGGCCAGGGCGCGCAGGGTCCCCGCCGGCGGGAAGGCCCCGACCACGGTCACCTGGGCCCGGGCTGGCACGAAGTGGCGGGTCAGGAAGGCCCGGAGCTCCGCCTGGGTCAGGTCCCCGGAAGCGGCCGTCGGTTCCCCCGAAAACGACTCGGCGAACCCCGCCCGGTCCAGCATGTCCACGGGACGCGGGATGCTGACATGGAGGATGGGGTACATCTCCTTCACCTGCGAGAGGCTCCCCCCTGATGCGGCGTGCTCCGGGTCGGTGCCCTGGAGCATCTCCCGGATGGCTGCGATCCCCACGTCCAGGTCCCCCGTGTGCAGGAAGATGTCCTGGGAAAAGACCTCGGGGGCGAAATTGGTGGGATCGCACCATCCCCCCCGGGCCTCGACTGCGTGCAACCAGGTCCCTTCGCCGAAGCGGACCACCGCCGTGAGTGCCGACGGGGCCAGGCCGGCCCGCCCGGGCGGCTCATCCCGGAACGAAACGCGGAAGGAGAGCTTGAGGGACACGCAGGGCGCCTGCCCCTCAGGGCAAAGCACCACCCGGACCCCGTTCTTCAGGGTGGCGTGATAGACGGGCGGGCAGGGCAGGGAGGACGGCACCGGAGTCGCGGCGCATCCGGCCAGGAGCAGGAAAGGCAGCAGGCGCTTCACGGCGCGAGGAATCCTACCCGATGGACCCCGCGGGTAGAAGCCGGACTTGCCCGTCCCCCCGGAGCCCCATTATGATTGCTGGGATGAGCGATCCCGAGGCACGCCCCCTCCTGGACCCCTCCGCCAGCCCGGCCGAGAAGGCCGAGCAGGTCCACGCCATCTTCCAAAGCCTGGTCGCCACCCTGACCGAGGAGGAGGCCCGGGCCGTCTCCGACCGCTTCTCCCAGGCCATGGCCCTGGTGGCCCGCCGCGAGGTGATCTCCGCCATGGAGCGCCTGAGGCAGGAGATGCTCCAGGTCCTGCGCGAGGCCCCCCGTCCGGAGCCCCCCCTCATCCTCCTGCCGGACACGGGATCCGCGGAGTCCCCTGCGCCCCACCTGGGTGACGACTCCCTGAGGGACATGCAGGAGCGCATCGCCGGCTGCATCCGGGAGGTGCTCTACGAGGCCGCGGGCCTGGGCCCGGGCGCCTCCTCGCCGGGCCTTC
The DNA here is from genome assembly GCA_023261525.1 of Planctomycetota bacterium. Classification (GTDB taxonomy): domain Bacteria; phylum Planctomycetota; class SBBH01; order JAHFOU01; family JAHFOU01; genus JAHFOU01. Next base: position 3,940 of record JAHFOU010000111.1, read on the forward strand.
CGCAGGAAACCGTCCGCAAGCTGGCCCGGGGCCTGACGGGCACCCACCTGCGCCGCTCGAGGCGCTGACGCCGATCCGCCTGCGCACCGAGCGCCTTCCCTCCCCTCCCCCGGCCGCCGGCGACCTCGCCGCCGGATGGAGCCGGGATCCCCAGGCCCTGGCCTGGGCCCTGCCGTCTCCCGCGACGCCCGCGGCCATCGAGGCCAGGCGCAAGGTCCTGGCCCCGGCCCCCGCCCGCACGGCGCTGTCCCGACGGCTGGAGGAGCACCACCGCCGCCTGGGCGCCTCTGCCGCCTCCCTGGCCGCCTGTGTGCGCCTGGGGGAGGCCGGAGCCCTCTGCGTGGTCGCCGGCCAGCAGCCGGCGCCGGGCCTGGGCCCGCTCTACGCCCTCCACAAGGCCGCCGCCGCCGTCTCCCTGGCCCGCCGCTGGCAGGCCGTGCCGGTCTTCTGGGTGGCCGGGGACGACCACGACCTGGCCGAGGCCTCCCAGGTCGAAGGCCTTCAGGTCCCGCTTTCCGCACCGCCCGGCACCCCGCTCAACCTCCTGCCCTGCGACGACACCCTGAAAACCTGGCTGGAGACCTGGCGCTCCAGCCTGCCGCCCTCTCCCCACCGGGATCCCCTGTTCGCCCGCTTGACAGCCTCCTGTGCGGGAACCTGGTCGGACTGGATGGCCCGGACCCTGCTGACGCTCTTCGACGGGCTGGTCGTGGTTGATCCGGCCTGGGTCCGGGACCTCACGGCCGGGACCCTGGCACGCTACCGGGCCTCCGAGCCGTCTGCCCTCACAGCGCTGGCGGAGCACTCCAGGAAGCTGACGTCCGCCGGCTTCCGCCTCCAGGCCTCCCCCCTGCCCCAGACCCATCTGTTCTCCATCCGCGACGGGAAGCGCCAGCGTTCGCCCGAAGGCGACAGCCCGGACGTCCTCCTCAGGCCCGTGGTCCAGGATGCCCTCCTGCCGGTGCTGGCCATGGTGGCGGGTCCCGGCGAGGCGGCCTACCTGGGCCAGGCGGGCCCCCTGTACGAGGCCCTCGGGGTCTCGCGCCCTCCCCTGGCCCTCAGGCCCCCGCTGACCCTGGTGGCGGCCAAGGACCTGGAGCATCTCAAGGCCTGGGGCCTGCCCACGTCCTCCGCCCTGCTCGGGGAGCAGGGCATCCTCCAGGCCCTGAAGGCCGCCCATCCCCCGTCCGACCGGGCGGTCCGCCTCCGCCAGGCCGGCCAGCGCTGGGAATCCGAGATCCTGCCCCTGGCCGGGGAGGGGCTGGAGGGACCGGCCGCCTCGACCGCGCGCGCGGTCCGCGAGGCCATGGACGCCCTGGCCAAGCGCCTGGAACGCCAGGAAGAGGAGCGCCTGGGGATCGACCGGCGCCGGGCCCAGGCCCTGGGCCGCTGGGCCCTGCCTTCCGGGAAGCCCCAGGAGAGGACGCTCAACGCCTGGTCCGTGCTCTGCCGCTTCGGGGAGGGGCTGGCCGGAGCCCTGGTGGACTCCGTGGACTGGACCCAAAGCGGGCCCCTGCTCGCCGTCGTCGAGGCCTAGGGCGCTTCCGCGTCCTCAGGGAAGAGCGGGACCGAGAGGTCTTTCTCTAGGTCGTCCACCAGCTCCCAGGCGTCCTTGCGCACCCTCCAGACCAGCCGGTGCTCCTCCGGATCGCAGGGTTCGTTGGGGTTCGTGTTCGACCAGCGCCAGCGGGTGCGGACCTCCATGGGAAGGGAGGCCCCGGGCACGGGAACGGCCAGCAGGGCCGGATAGGAAGTCCCCCCGTCCGGAGGATGCATCCAGACGACGGAGAAGCTGTAGTCCTCGGAACTGCGGTTCGTCTCCCCCGCAAACCGCTGGATCGCGGTGTTGAGGTGGAGCCCGTACCCCAGCAGGAAGCCGAGGAGGGTCATGATCCCCAGGGTCAGCCAGATCAGGGCCTTGGTGCCGGAGGTCATGCGAGCGCGATCCCGCAGGAGGGACAGGCCTCGGCGCCGGGAAGGAGGGGATCGGAGCAGGCGGGACAGAGCCCCTGGGCGTCCAGGGCCAGGGCTTCGCCCTCGGTCACGGGGTCCAGCCCCTGACGCTCGGCCTCCCTCTCCCAGACCGCGGCCAGGGCGCGCCGGGCGGGCTCCTCCCAGCCGGCGGGGACCTGGATCTCGAAGACCTCGCGGCGGGCCGGGGCCTGGCCCGCGGGCACGAGGGAGAAGGGGATCCCCTCCCGCTCCAGGATCCTGGCGGCTTCCCGGCAATCGTCGGCAAGGCCGTGATGGACGGCGGCGGTGCCGTCTCCGGCCGCCGGGACGGCCTCGGACTGCGCAACCGGCCCTGCCGCCTCCATGGCCCGGGCCACCAGCTCGATGCGGCAGGTGGGGCAGATCCCGACGGCGACGGAAAGCAGGTTGCAGCGGGGGCAGGCGAAGGGAAGGGCGAAGTCCATGCTGTCCTCAGTATACTCCGCTCGTGCGGTGGCGCCTGCTCGTCTTCGACCTCGACGGCACCCTGGCCGATACCCAGGACGACCTGGCCGACGCGGTCAACGCCACGAGGGCCTGGGCCGGCCAGCCCCCCCTTGCCCTGCCGGAGATCCGCCTCTCCATCGGAGACGGGGCCAAGGCGTTGATCCAGAGAACCGTGCCTTTTTCAGGACCGGTGGAAGAGCCCCTGCGCTACTTCATCGGCTACTACGGGACCCACGCGGTGGTCCGCACCCGCCTGTACCCGGGGGCGATGGAGGTGCTGGAAGCCAGCCGCCCGCTCACCCGGGCCGTCCTGACCAACAAGCCCGAGCGCATCTCCCGCAGGATGCTGAAGGCCCTGGACATCGCCGGGCACTTCGAGAGCGTGATCGGAGGGGACACCCTGCCGACGAGGAAGCCGGATCCCGCGGGCCTCCTCTCCCTGACGGCCAAGCACGGCGTCCCGGCGGCGGAGACCCTGCTCATCGGAGACTCCCCGGTGGACGTGGCCACGGCCAAGGCCGCGGGCATCGCCTGCGCCGCGGTCCGGGGCGGGTATGCCGCGCCGGGGGCGCTGGAGGCCTCGGGGCCCGAATACCTGCTGGGAAGCCTTGCGGAGTTGATCCCCCTGCTTCCCCCGCGATAGACTGGCCTCCCCCGATGCGTCCGACGCGCCCCCTTGCCGCCTTCCTCGCCCTCGCCCTGGCCTTGACGGCCGCGGGAGAGGAGGTCCCGTCCCCTCCCCTCCCGCCGGGGGCCTGCATGCGGCTGGGAGTGGCGGGGCCGTCCGTCAATGCCATCGACTTCTCCCCGGACGGCAAGGTCCTGGCCGCGGGGGGCGAGGACCACGTCCTCCACCTCTGGGACGTCGCCACCGGCAAGGAGATCCTCCGGACCGACGCGCACCAGGG
>JAHFOU010000112.1 GCA_023261525.1 Planctomycetota bacterium
CCCGGCCACGGTCAGGATTCCGGGGCGGGCCAGACGCTCACGCAAGAGACGCGCCTTGGAACTCATGCCTCCCTCCTTCCCAGACGGACCGCCAGCCAGACCCGGTCCCGCCGGCCGGTCGCAGCCAGCCAGGCGCCGAGCGGGACCAGCGGCAGGAGCCACAGGAGATCCCCGAGGCGATCCGGCATCGCGCAAACCGCCCCCACGCCCGCCAGGATGGCCAGGGTCGGCAGGAGGAGTTTGCGATAGGCCGGACCCAGCAGGAGGGCATGGGCGGCCGCCGTCCCCCCCCAGGCCAGGGCCGAGGCCCAGGCCGCCCCCTGCACCGGGGAGACCGGGATCCAGAGCCGGGCCAGGACGGCGAAGGCCAGGGCCCCGCCAACCGTGAGCAGCCCGGTGGCCAGATATCTCTCCTCCAGCAGGTAGGGCAGGAGGAGGAAGGTGTGGCAGAGGCGCCCGAAAGAGGCCAGGAGGAGGGCCGGCATGACCGGCAGGGCGCCCGCGAAACCCGCGCCGAGCAGGGGTTCCCCCCAGCGGGACATCAGCGGGAGGGCGGCCAGGACGGCGGCGGCGCAGGTCAGGATGCCGGCCAGGGCCAGATGGCGGAAGAGGCGGGCACAGAGGCGGGGGCGCCCGGCGTTCAGGGCCGCCGACATGGAGGGGAAGGACATCTCGGAGAGGAACATCCAGGGGGTGATGGCCAGGAGGGCCCAGAAGGCCCCCATGGCGTAGATGCCCGCCGCGGCGGGGCCGGCGAGGCGGTTGAGCATCCAGCGGTCCAGGGCGCTAAGGGCCTGGACGGCCACCAGGCCCAGGGAGAGCCCTGTGCCCAGGGTCCTGAGCTGGACGCCCAGGGCCACGCGGCCGGCGGCATCCAGGACCCCTCCCGTCTTCAGGCGTCGCCCCAGGGCCAGGATGCCGAGGGCCAGGGCGCCCAGGGTGCCCGCGGCGATGGCGGCCAGGGCGGCCGAGGGCCCCGGCCTCCAGCGGATCAGGAGCACGCTGAGCGCCAGGATCCCGACGGCCGAGGCGCCCTGCATCAGGGCCCTGGACCCGTAGGATCTCAGGCCGTTGGCGGTCCCGATGGCCAGGTTGAACATCAGGGCGGCCGGGAGGGCGACGGCGAAGGCCAGCACGAAGGGCAGGGACGGCGTGGTGCCGAGGAGGAAGGTCCCCAGGGTCCCCGGGAACAGGGCCACCAGGGCTCCCGCGAGCACACAGAGCCCCACCGGCCAGGAGGCCACGGCCCTCAGGAAGGCCCCCTGGGTCCGGCCCGCCTCATGCTGGGTGATGTAGCGGCCGATGGCGTTGGTCATCCCCAGCGAGAACAGGCAGAGCAGGAAGGGGATCACCCTCAGGGCCGTGTCCAGGCGGCCGAAGCCCTCGGGGCCGATCCAGCCGCCGACCAGGCGGGTGCGGAGCATCCCCAGGGCGGCGGAAAGCCCTTCCATGCCGAAGACCAGGGCCAGGCCGGCCGCGAGCGGCAGTCGCCTCGTCATGACGTCAGTAGTCCACCGCGACGTGCTGGCGCTTCCAGCGGAAGTAGCGCAGGGCCCGGCGCAGGGTGTCCATGCGCCCCTTCCAGCTCGAGGACCTCAGCTTGTAGAGGGCCCAGAGGGCGTAGAGATAGGTCTGGTAGAGGCGCAGGGTCCGGAAGCTGTGGTCCCCCGTGTAGATCGGGGCCCGTGCGTCGCTCTTCCAGTAGTCGTCGTCCACGACCTTCTTCTCCTTGGCCAGGCGGTAGAGCGGGGCGTCCGGGAACACCGTGGTCAGCATGGCGCCGATCCCCCCGTCCGGCTGGATCTCCTTCCACATGTCGAAGGTCTCCTTCACCGTGGACAGGGTCTCGCCGGGATTGCCGACCATGAGGAAGCCCCAGGCCTTGATGCCGGCCCGCTTGGTGGCCAGGATGGCCTTCACGGTCTCCTCCCGGGTGGCCTCCTTCTGGATGTTCTTGAGGATCTGCTCGCTCCCGGACTCCACGCCGTAGAAGAGGCCGAAGCATCCGGCTTTCTTCATCAGCTGGAGTTCCTCCTCATCCACGGTGTCCACCCGCGCGTCGGCGATCCAGGGAAGGGTGACGCCGCGCCGGAGGATCTCCTGGCAGATCTCCATCACCCGCTTGCGTTGCACCGTGAAGAGGTCGTCCATGAAGACGATGAACTCCACCCCATAGGTGTCCCGCTGCCACTCCATCTGGTCCACCACGACCTTGGCGGACATGGGGCGGAACTTGCGGCTCCAGTAGGCGCTGGTGGAGCAGTAGCTGCACTTGAAGGGGCATCCCCGGGCGCTGAACATGCTCCCGACCCGCTTGCCGTGGAGCGGGGTGTCGTTCAGGTAGAGCAGGGACTTGCCGTAGCGCGGGATGTCCATGTCCGAGAAGTCCGGGCGCGGCATGTCGTCCAGGTTGGCGATCAGGGCCCGGCCGGGGGTGCGCACGAAGGCCCCGTCCTTCTTGAACACGAGGCCGGCCACGGCGTCCAGGGGCTTTCCGTCCTCCCAGGCGTCGATCAGCTCGCGGAAGGTCTCCTCCCCCTCCCCGATCACGGCCGCGTCGGCTCGGCAGGACTCGATCATCTCCTCGGGGAAGGACGAGGGATGAGGCCCCCCCACCACGATGCGGCAGTCGGGGCGCATCTCGCGGACCATGCGCCCCACCCGGCGGGCCTGGCCGCGGGAGTTCGTCATGGACGAGATACCCACCACGTCGAAGGTCTCCTTCCGCAGGGCGGCGTCGACCTCCTCCCAGGAGTAGGCGGCCATGTCCAGGGCCTTGGCCTGGTGGCGCCCGTTGAGGGCGGCCTTCAGGTAGGCCAGCCCGATGGGCGGGTAGCCCCAGTGGAAGTTGACGTCCATGGGCGGGTTCACGATGAGGACCTTCATGACGGACTCCTTTCATCGGCACGGACCATGTTTCCGGCGCGGTACGCAAGGAACTGGTTCACCAGGATCCCCATCCAGGCCAGCTGGAACAGGATCGCATAGCCCACGAGACAGCCCCAGACGGCCGGGAAGCCCAGCAGGCGGTCCAGGGGGCCGGAAAAGAGGAGGGTGAGGCCCAGGACCTCGCCCTGAAGGGCCAGGACCCCCGTGCCCATGCGGGAAACCCGGCTGGTATGGCCGGCGCCTCCCGGGGTCATCGGCGTGGAGAGGAAGCGGATCCCCGCCGTCTTCTCCGCGTTCACGAAGAGGTTCATGGTCAGCATCCCATAGGTCAGGGCCAGCTGGGTGATCCAGTAGCGGACGTGGGGATCGGCCCGCCAGAGGGCCCAGGTCAGGGCGAAGCCGCTCAGGACCGGGGCCGTGATCACGGGGTGCTCGGTGACCAGCTCCAGCCAGCCCCCCAGGGCGCTGACGCGACCCTGGGCCCGGGCCAGGTCCCCATCCAGGCGGTCCAGGAACTCGTAGAGCAGGATCAGCGCCCCGCCGGCCATCCAGGATTCCCGGGTTCCCAGGAAGAGACATCCGATGATGGTGATGGCCATGCCGAAGCGGAACAGGGTGACGTGGTTGGGCCTCAAGGGGGTGTCCACCAGGCGCTTCGCCATGGCCTGGGTGACCGGACGGTAGAGATAGTCCATGACGCTGAGGATCTTCATGCCGGGCTCCCTTGTCTGAGAAGGCTTGCGGAGACGTCGGGCCGTTCCGTCCCATGGCAGATGCAGCCCTGCTTGACCAGGCAATCCCGGCAGAAGTCCGGGTCCTTCCCGGTCGCCATGGCTAGGCGGTAGGCCCGGTACCGGGGGCTCTTCCAGATCTCGTTCAGGCCGGTCTCGCGGATGTTGCCGAAGTGGTGCTGGGGGCGGTGGTAGGTCCCCCCGAACTGGTGGACGTCCGAGGCATGGGCCAGGAAGGTGCAGGGGTGCACGAAGCCGTCCCAGGAGATGGCGCAGGCATTCAGGGCCTCCCCGCAGACGGCCCCCCGGTCCGGACTCATGCGGGCGGGGACGAAGGGCATGCCGGCCGCGGAGGCGATCCGCCGGGCCTCGGCGTAGAAGGGCGCGACGTCCGGGGCCGGCACGTCCGGTCCGGATTCCCGGTACAGGGGCTCGGCCTTCATCAACGAGGTATAGGCCTCGGTCCCGTTCACGCCCATGTACTCCGCCCCGATGCGCACGGCGATGCGGGCTGCCTCCGGCAAGGTCTCGATGTTCGATTTCATCGCCACGAAATTGAGGCTCAGGTGGGGTGTCTTCGAGCCTTTCGCCCTCTTGACCTCCTGGAGCATCTGGGCGTTCTCCACGACCTTCTCGAAGCGCGCCTTGAGGCGGATCTTCTCGAAGACCGCGGCGGTCCCCCCGTCCAGGGAGACCTGGAGGGAATCCAGGCCGGCCTCGACCAGGGCCTCGGCCTTCTCCCGGGTCAGGAGCATGAGGTTGGAGTTGAAGCTCGTGGTCGTGGTCCCGTTGGAGAGGAGCTTCACGTGCCGGATCATGCGCAGGAGGTCCGGGTTCATCAGGGGCTCGCCCCGGTCGTCGAAGTTGACGTTCAGGACGAAGGGCAGGACGTCCGAGAGGCGGGAGAAGGTCTCAAAGGTCATGATCTTGGCCTTGCGGCCCGGTTCCTCGGCATAGTTCTCCCGCACGCAGTGGATGCACCCCAGGTTGCACTCGTCCGTGCTGTCCACGGTGATGCTGTACGGCAGGTCCACCCTCAGGGAGAGGGCCCGCTTCCAGTAGCGGGGCGGCACGGCGGCCCCCAGCGCATTCAGGGTCCTCACGCCGAGCCGGCGGACCAGGGTCCTCATTTCAGGGCCTCCCAGGCGACGAAGGTGGACAGCCAACGCGGACCGGCATAACGGACCGAGACCTCCCGGCAGAGGCCCTTCAGGGCGGCCGTCACCTTCCAGGGCAGCATCCAGCGCTCCCGGAAGGGACCCCAGTCCGGCGTGACCCGGGCCATGGACCTCAGGGCCGGGGAGAAGCGCTCGTAGAGGCGGTTCCTCAGCTTGTCGGCCACGGCCAGGGCGTTCTTGTCCACCAGAAGAAGGCGGCCGCCGGGCTTGAGGACCCGGACCGCCTCGCGGAGGCCCGCGGCCAGGTCCGGCATGTGCTCGATGACCTCCACCCCGAGGAGGGCATCGAAGGCCCCGGAGCGGATCCCCAGGGCCTGGCCGTCCGAGCGCAGGAGGCGCCCCCCCCCGCGGACCCGGGCCGCCGCCAGGAAGGCCTCGGAGAAGTCACAGCCGAAGGCCCTGCGCCCGCCCTCGCCCAGGTAGGGCAGGAAGCGGCCCTTGCCGCAGCCCAGGTCCAGGACGCGGGGGCCCTCGACGCGGGTCAGGAAATCCCTCACCCAGGCCACCCGGAAGTCCTCCGGGGCGATCGTCTCCGGATAGATGGCCACGCAATGATCAAAGCCCCGGGAGATTGCGCTGCTCATGCGGCTTCCACCTTCTCCAAGCTCTCCAGGATCTGCCCCAGCTTGACGGCCCCCTGGCGCCGGTTGAACATGTCCAGGACGTCCGGATGCCCCACCGGCCCCGCGAAGGCCCCGTTCTCCGAACGTAGCCAGCCCAGGGCCCCGGCCACCTCCGCGGGGCTGTCGGCGCAACGGGAGGCCCCGTACATGTTCAGGAGACCGCGGACCGGATTCGGCGCCCCCACGGCCAGGATGGGCCTGCGGGCGGCCAGGTACTCGTAGAGCTTGCCCGGCACAGCATCGGGGATGCGGGTCGTCGGGAAAAGCAGGAGGGCCCGGGCCGCCCGGATCTCGGCCAGGTACTGGCTCCTCGACACGGTACCGGCCAGGGAGACGACATCCTCCAGGCCCAGGCGGCGGACCGCCTCGGCCAGGGGCGCCGGGACAGGCCCCAGGAAGCGGACCCGGGTCTTGGGCCTCTCCTGAGGCCTGGCGTTCAGGAAGTCCTCCAGCCCCTCCAAAAAAGGCGTCACATCCCGCCCCCAGCCCAGGTAGCCCCCGTGAACCAGGGCGCCGGAGGAGGCCGGGGTCGGACCGGCGAAGTCCTCGGGATCGAACCCGTTGGCCAGCCAGCTCACCCGGGACCGGAACAGGCAGGGGTGGCGCTCCAGGAGATCCCGGCGGTGGATGTCCGTGGCCGTGGTGACGTGGGAGGAGCGCCCCATGACCCAGCGCTCCAGCAGGGGCTCCACCCAGCGCCGGGGCCCGGGCGGGGAAAGCCCCGCGTTGCCCACCCAGGGATCCTTGAGATCGAGCACCAGGGGAAGGTCCAGGCGGCGGGCCAGGAGAGCCCCGCCCAGGAGGACGGAATGCGGGGGACCCACCGCCATCACGGCCTCGCAGCCCTCCCGGCGGGCCAGGGCCTCGCCATGCTTGAGGAGCGCGGGGATCCAAGCCAGCTGAAGGTCGGGCACGGCCAGGAGGCGGACCGCCCAGCGCAGCAGGGCCGGGGGCGGCGTGACCGGAGCCCCCCCTTCCGGAAGGGCCTTGCGCTTGGGCAGGAAGGCCGCGGTGCGTTCCACCACGGTCCCCGCCGGGATCTCGGCCAGCAGGGTCTCGTCCAGGGGCGGGTCGTAGTACTCGCTCCGGGCGGTGAGGACCACGGGCCTCCAGCCGGCCTGGGGCAGGTACTTGACCATCTTGGCCACGCGCACGGCCCCGCCCAGGCCCCAGGGCGGGAAGCAGAAGGTGACGACCAGGACCGACCTCATGCCGCCGCTCCCGCCCGGACGGAGGGCGCGAGGCGCGAGGCGGCCTTGCGGAACCCCTGATGCCAGGTCTCGAAGCAGATGAGGGCCCAGACCAGGCCCGGCGCCGCCGCCCTGTGGATCAGGGCCTCCACCGCCTCGGGCCGGAAGAAGCGGCGGGTTCCGCTGGCCTCGTCCAGCAGGAGGCCCTCCACCCAGGCCTGGCGGCGCGGAGCGGCCAGCCAGGAGGCGAGCGGGACCGGGAAACCTCGCTTGGGCGCCTGGAGGATCTCCCCAGGCACCCAGGGCGAGACGGCCTGGCGAAAGAGGAGCTTGCGGCCGGCCGGGGTCTGGAGGGACTCGTCCCCCAAGCCCGAGACGAAGGCGAAGAGGCGGTCGTCCAGATAGGGGACGCGGACCTCGAGCGATCCGGCCATGCCCATGGCGTCGGCCTTGCGCAGGAGGTCCCCCGGGAGCCAGTGCCTCAGGTCCAGGGCCATCCTGCGCCTCAGCGGGGAGAGACCCGCGCTGGCGGCATAGGTCTCCTTCAGGAAATCCCGGGTGGAAGATGCCGGCACGGACCTGAGCAGGCGGGCCTTGTCGAGATCCCCCATCAGGGCGGAATTGCCGAGGAACCC
>JAHFOU010000113.1 GCA_023261525.1 Planctomycetota bacterium
TGGGCGTGCGCGGCCTCCTGGGGCGGCCGCGCGGGCTCCGGGTCCAGCAGGGTGGTGGCCATGCCCGTCAGGATGGCGGTCAGGGCCGAGAAGATGGGGCGCATGAGGGCGAAGAAGCCGCCCATCAGGGAGTAGGTGGCCATGACGGAATCGATGCCGATCTCGGGGGTCGAGATCATGAAGGACACCGTGGCCCCGCGGCTGGCGCCCTGCTTGCGCAGGGAGAGGGCCGCCGGGATCACGCCGCAGGAGCAGAGCGGCAGGGGGATGCCGAAGAGAGCCGCCTTGAACACCGCGCCCAGGCCGGGCTTGCCGAGGTGGCGGACCAGGCGCTCCTTGGGCAGGTAGACGTAGAGGGCGCCGGAGAGCAGGAAGCCCAGCAGGAGATAGGGGGCCATCACGAAGAAGAGGGCCCAGATCTCTCGGAGGAGGTGGCTCAACAGGGTGAAGGCGCCCATGGAAGCGGGCCAGTATACTGGCCGGCATGCCTTCCTTCCGCCCGGAGATCCTGAGGGCCGTGGGGTCTTCGGCCCGCCGCATCCTGGACGTGGGATGCGGGGAAGGGGGGCTGGCCCGCTCCCTGGCGCCCCTGGGGGCGGCCGTGGTCGGCGTGGAGGGGGATGAGGCCAAGGCCGCCGCCGCCCGGGAGGCCTGTGTGCGGGTCCATGTCCTGGACCTGGAACGCCAAGACCTTCCCGAGCCCGACGCCTCCTTCGATGTCCTGGTCTACGCGGACGTCCTGGAGCACCTGCGTGATCCCTGGGGCGTCCTGGCCCGCCACCGCCGCCTCCTGGCTCCCTCAGGGCGCGTCGTGGTCAGCGTGCCGAACGCCCAGCACTGGCGGGTCTCCCTGGCCCTGCTGGGGGGGCGCTGGGACTACCGGGATCCCGACGGGCTGGGCCACATCCTGGCCCGGGACCACCTGAGGTTCTTCACCCGCCGCGGGCTTCTGGCCCTGCTGGAGGGGGCGGGATACGCGGTGGACTCCCTGGAGGCGATCGCCTCCCCGCTGGCCCTCGCCTGCTCCCCGGGACCCCTACGGGGCTGGACGGCCTTCCAGTACGTCGCGGTGGGCCGCCTCCGGTAGGATCTCGTAGACCTTGGCGCCGGGGCTTTCGAAGCGCGCGACGAGGTCGTGCGGGAGGCCGTCCCTGGCCAGGAGGGCCTGGAAGGTCTGGCTCCCGCTGGCGGGGTCCAGTTCCACCAGGATGTGGGTCAGGCCCTCGGCCCGGGCCCTCCGGACGAGGGATGCCATCGTGGCCTCCTTCGCGTAGTCCACGTAGGCATGGGCGTCGTGGGCCTCCACATAGGGGACGTCCAGGTAATAGCCCCGGCATCCGGCCAGGAACACCCGCACCGTACGGCCCGAGGCGCCCAGGGCGTTCAGCCAGGCGTCCGCGGCGTAGGGTTCACAGCGGCGGGTGAGGAAGGCCTCCCGGGATTCCAGGCCCAGGACGACGGGGAGTCGCTGGGCGGCCCGAGCGCCGACCCAGAGGGGGCAGGCCGCCAGGGCGGCTCCCGAAGCCAGGCGGCAAAGACGGAGGAGGGCGCCGGCCCGGAGGCCTTCCAGGGCCAGCGCCGCCCAGGCGCAGGCGGGGATGCAGTAGGGCAGGGCGTACCGCGAGATGTCCACCGGTTCCACGGGGGCCAGGACGGCCCAGAAGGGGATGACCAGGGTCAGGGTCATCACCAGGAGGCTTCCCCGGACCCTGGGCAGGGGGGACTGGAGGCGGCAGAGCAGGAGGAAGGCCAGCCAAGGGGCCGACAGGAGCAGAAGGGACAGGAAGATCCCCCATCCGGCCGGGCCGGGAAGCCTCCCAAGGGCATAGCCTGCGCGAAGGTTGAGGAAGGGGCCTCCCCAGAGGCCGGCGCCGAGGGGGTAGATGGGGTTCCCGGTGGCGATCCAGGCGCGCAGGAGCCAGGGCAGGGCCACGAGGCCCGCCGTGACGAGGAAGAGCAGGAGGGACTGGGGACTGCGCCGTCGCCAGGAGAGCGCCCCGACCGCGAGCCCCATCAGGCCCAGGAAGGGGAGGCCGGTCATCTTCAGGGACGCCGCGGCCCCGGACAGGAGGCCGCAGGACGCCAATCGGACCCAGGAACCCTCCGCCTCCCAACGGAGATAGGCCACCAGCGCGAGCCCCACCGCGGCGCAGGCCAGGATGTCCACATAGCCTCCCGCCGCGTACTTGGCGAAGGGCAGCCCTCCCAGGAAGAGAAGGGCGGCCGTCCGGGGCTTTCCACCCCAGATCCCGGCCAGGGCCAGCACGCTCCAGAAGCAGGCGAGGTAGCCCAGGGGGAGCCAGAGCTGGGCCGAGGCCTCCGACCAGGGCAGGGAGACCGTGAAGAGCATCTCTCCCATCAGGGGGATGAAGGTGTAGCGGTGGTCATAGGCGTTCCAGAAGCTCCCGGGCTCCCGGAGGAAAAGACGGGGGAGGGACAGATGATAGCCCAGCCCGTCCCAGCCGGTCAGGGGGGCCAGGGCGGTGAGGAGGAGGGCGACGACGACGAGGGCCGCCGGGAGCCTGAGCCAGGCCGGCCAGTCGCGGGAGGCCCGCCAGGAGCGCCAGAGCGCCCAGGCCGTCATCGGCCAGGGAAGAAGGCCCAGCCAGGAGAGGAGGCCTGCCGGGGCCTGTCCGCTCCAGAGGGAGGCTCCGACGGCGGAGGCCAGGAGCACGGCCCCCGCGGCGGCCCAGAGGGGGCTGTCCTCCTTCATCCGCGGGGTCCGGAAGCCCGGAGAATCTCCCCGGACTTCGGTCCGGCCGCGAAGAGGAAGTCCACGGCCGAGAGGTTGGGCACGAAGCCCTCGAAGGGGGCCTGGGAGTACTCGGGATGGAGGAATTCCTGGAAGGCCAGGCGGATGCCCGCGCGCTCGAAGGCCATCGGGTCCAGGTAGTCCCGCCCATGGACGCCGGAGAGGTAGGCATCGGCCTTCAGCTTCCGGCAGAGGTCCAGGATGAGCTCCCCGGCCGCGCCCTCGGGATGGAGGTCCGAGGCCCGGTGGAAGGGGGTCGTGATCCCGAAGGCCTTCATCAGGTAGCGGATGATCTCCTCCGACAGGGCGGAGAGGCTTTCCCAAGGCCGGCCGTAGAGGGCCTCGAAGAAGGGGGCGTGCTCCGCGAAATGGGGATGGCGTCCGTAGGCGAGCTGGAGGGAGCGCCAGTGCTTGCGGCGCCAGGGGACGTGGTCGTCGATCCTGGCCTCGGCGATGCTCTGGGTGAACTTCCCGCGGGTCAGGACCGGGACGGAGAGCCACATCCAGCCCTCGGGCCCCGAGGCGCGGATGCGGTTGCGGTGGATCCATCCGAAGGGGCCCCGCTTGACGAACTGGACCGTGTCCACGAGGACGAAGGCGTCGGCCGTCGCGATCTTGTGGAAGAAGCCGAGATAGGGGAGGTAGTTGGGCTGGTGCCCGGTCAGGATCATGCCGGGGCGGGGCCCGCCACCCTGCGGAGCTTGATCAGGCGCAGGTTCCTGGTGCCGCCCTCCCGGGCGCGCTCGGCGCCGAGGGTGTCCCGCACCATGCGCTTGCGGCGCTCCAGGATGGCGTGCAGGGAGAACATCATGCCGGTGGCGATCATCAGGGTTTCCATGGTGCGGATCGTCGTGAAGCTGGTGGCCGCGATGGCATGCACGGCCAGCCCGATCAGCCCGCAGGCGTATCCGCAGGACATGCCCTTGTGCCACCAGACCTTGGCGATGCGGTAGTTGCGCCAGCTGACCATCCACATGCCCAGGATCCACCACAGCCAGACGAACAGGCCCACGAAGCCCACCTCCAGGGTCACCTTGACGTACTCGTTGTCGACCCAGCCGAAGGAGTAGATGCCCATGCCCCGCCCGAAGAGGGGGTACTGGTAGATCTCATGGCTGAGCTGGACCCAGGCCTGGGTCTTGGACTGCCAGGACGTGGGCGCCTCCTGGCCGGTGCCGGGCAGGACGTGGACGATGGTGCTCAGGCGGGTGGAGACGTCGGACTGGACCATGGTGCCCAGGACCAGGAACACGACGACGCCCATGAGGATCCTCCAGTTCCCCAGCAGGAGGCTCATGAACATCAGCGCGAAGGCCAGGCCCACGAAGGCGCCGCGGGAAAGGGTGCGGAGGACCACGTAGAACAGGATGGCCATGAATCCCAGGAGCAGGGCCTTCAGGCCGGTGGTGCGGCATTCCAGCCAGAGGCCGAAGGCCAGCAGGAGGTGGAAGATCAGGTAGCCGCCGTAGATGTTGGCCGTCTCGCCGTCCGGCCCCGTCACGCGGCCGCCGTAGGCGTCCAGCCCGGCCGCCCGCTGGTACATCCCGAAGAAGGCCGAGAGGAGGCTGGCGAAGAGGAAGACCCCCAGCATGATGGCCAGCTGGCGCTCGGTGCGGATCAGGTTGGCCGTCATGATCAAGAGCAGGAGGTATTCGATGTACTTGAAGAAGATCTCGGCGGCGTTCTTCCCGTCCAGGCCCTGGAACCCGACGTTGTAGACCGAGGAGATGGCGGCGATGAGCAGGTAGACCAGGACGGGCGTTCGCACGGCGATGGGCGTGAACTTCTCCCGGGAGGTCATGTGGCGGAAGAGCCAGATGGCGAAGAGGGAGGGGATCATGAAGTCCTCGAAGCGCAGGTTGCCGATGTTGTCGGCCGTGAACTCCGGGGAGAGCCCCACGCAGACCATGATCAGGATCAGGGCCGCATGGGGGTTCACCAGGGCAAAGCCCAGGCTGGCGCAGCCCAGGAGGGCGGCGAGGAATTCCCTGCGGTCGAAGGGCAGGACCTTGGTGATGGTCAGGGCGTAGAGGGTGACGACGGGCAGGAGGATGAGGAGGTAGAGGGGCCACTGGCCCTTCATTCTCCGGCTCAAGCCCGAATGAGCTTCCATGAAGTACGTCGACATCCCCGCGCGCTGGGCCTCCAGACGATATAAGGGCTTGGATTGTAATAGGTTCTGTGCGTAGGTCAAGGTGTCGCTCTGGGGATGGCCTTCCTGCTATAATCGACCGAATGGAGTCCCGACCTGAGCTTTCCCTCTGCGATCTTCGCCCCGAGCATGCCGAGCTGAGATCCGCCCTGGAGACGGCCTTCCGGCGCGTCCTGGACCGGGGGGATTTCATCCTGGGCCGCGAGGTGGGAGGCTTCGAGGAGGCCTTCGCCGCCTACTGCGGGGCTTCCCACGGCGTGGCCGTGGCCAACGGGACCGATGCCCTGGCGTTGACCCTCCAGGCCCTGGGCGTCGGCCCGGGGGACGAGGTGGTCGTGCCAGCCTTCACCTTCGTCGCGACGGGCACCGCGGTCTTCCAGGCCGGTGCCAAGCCCGTCCTGGCGGACGTGGACCCGGTGTCCCTCTGCCTGTCCCCCGCGGCCTTTCAGGCCGCCCGCACGCCCCGGAGCAAGGCGGCGATCCCGGTCCATCTGTTCGGTCATCCGGCCGACTGGGACGGCCTCGCCAAGGCGGCCGCCGGCCTGCCCCTGCTGGAGGACGCCTGCCAGGCCCACGGGGCCCGCTGGAAGGGCCGCCGGGCCGGCTCCCTGGGCGTCGCCGCGGCCTTCAGCTTCTACCCCACCAAGAACCTCGGGGCCCTGGGCGACGGGGGGGCCGTCACCACCTCCGATGCCGCCCTGGCCTCCCGGGTGCGCCAACTGCGCAACTGCGGCCGGACCACCCAGTACGACCACCCGGTCCGAGGTCTCAACAGCCGCCTGGATACCCTCCAGGCCGCCCTGCTTTTGGAGAAGCTTCCCCACCTCGACGCCTGGAACGCCAGGCGCCGCGCCGCGGCCGAGCGCTACCGCCAGGCTTTGGCCGGGATCGAGGAACTCCGCCTGCCCCAGGCCTTGCCGGGGACCGAGCCCGTCTGGCACCAGTTCGTGGTCCGGGTCCGGCGTCGCGACGAGCTGGCGGCCGCGCTCAAGGCCCAGGGCATCGCCACGGGCGTGCACTACCCCAAGCCACTCCACCTCCAGGGGGCCTTCGCGGAGCTGGGGCATGGTCCGGGGGATTTCCCGGTCTCCGAGGCCGCTTCGGCCGAGGCGCTCTCCCTGCCCATGTTCCCCAGCCTGAGGGAGCAGGACGTGGCCCGGGTCGCCGAGGCCATCCGCTCCTTCTACACGGTCCGCCAGACCGCCGGGCGGGCCTAGGGATGGAGCTCGCCGAGAAGGCGGTCAAGTTCCTCCGGCTGGCCTCCCGGAGCCGGGCGGCCCTGCCCACGGAGATCCAGGTCGAGGTCACGAACCGGTGCAACCTCACCTGCCCGATGTGCCCCCACACCTTCGGGGGCCTTCCCCTGACGGACATGCCGCTGGGGCGTTTCGAGCGCATCCTGGGCCAGGTGCCCTTCGCCCGGGACATCATCCTGACCGGCTGGGGGGAGCCCCTGTACCACGCCGACTTCCTGGGCCTCATGGACCGTTGCCGGTCCCTGCGTCCCCAGGCCCGGATCCGCTTCACCACCAACGGCTACCTCCTCAACGAGGAGAGGGCGAAGGAGGTCCTGGCCCGGGGCGTCTCCCGCGTGGCCTTCTCCTTCGACGAGGTCCCTCCGGAGGGCGGGGCCGTGGCCGCGGGGGGGGCGGCCGAGACCGCGGGGCATCTGCCTTCCCGTGCCGCCCTGGCCAACGCCGAGCGGTTCTGCGCCCTTCGGAAGGGGACCGACTGCCGGGTCCACTACCAGGTGGCCATGCTGGAGCACAACGAGGCCTCCATCCTGGCCCTGGTGGCCCATGCGGCCCGGGCGGGGGCGGACGCGGTGGCCCTGATGCGCATGGAGACCTGGAACCAGCCCGACCTCCGCCGTCCCGACCTGGTTCGCGAGCGGGCCATCATCGCCCGGGTGCGCGCCGAAGGCGCCGCGCGGGGCGTCCCGGTCTACTGCCTCAACGACCATACCTGGGCCATGCGGGTGGCCACCCACGACGACGAGATCTGCCTCAAGACCGACGCCTCCGTCTACATCACCGTGGACGGGGAGGTCACGCCCTGCTGCAACCTGCGCAAGCTTTCCGGCGGGAGCGTGGAAGCCTCCACCGTCGAGGAGATCTGGAACGGAGAGGCCTTCCGGCGCTTCTTCACGGACCAGCGGACGGCCTGCGGCTCCTGCGACGCCCTCCAGGCCCGCCAGTTCCCCTCGCCGAGATGAGCGGCATCCTCAAGCCGGACTGCCTGGAGTTCCCCGGCGACCGCCCCTGCCGGCCCAGCAAGGAGAGGGGCCAGGAGTGCCCCGACTGCCCGGACTACCGTCCCGTCGCCTTCCGTGTCCTGCT
>JAHFOU010000114.1 GCA_023261525.1 Planctomycetota bacterium
GCGCGAGGAGGCCGTGGCCCTGGGCCTCCCGCCCGACCTCCTCCTGGCCGTGGCCCGCCGGGAGAGCCACTTCCGCACCCATGCCCGCTCGGACAAGGGGGCGGTGGGCCTGCTCCAGGTGATGCCGGCCACGGGGCGGGAGGTGGCCCTCAAGCTGGGGATGCCCTCCTGGAGCCTGCACAACCCCCGGGACAACGCCCGCATCGGCGGGGCCTACCTCAAGTCCCTGCTGGCGCGCTACGGGGGGGACGAGAGCCTGGCCCTGGCGGCCTACCACGCGGGGCCCGGGCGGGTGGACGCCTGGATCTCCAGCGGGATCCGCCTGCCGGGGCCCCAGGTGGTGGCGCAGAGGGCCTTTCCGGAGACGCGCCAGTACGTGCGCGAGGTGCTGCAGGGGCGGGAGGACTGGCGCTGACGCGTTGGCGGAGAGGGAGGGATTCGAACCCTCGAGGGCCTTGCGACCCTACCGGTTTTCGAGACCGGCCCGATCGACCACTCTGGCACCTCTCCGGGTGCGGCGCGCCAGGGTAGGGGCTGCCGGGGCCCGAATCAAGGTCGGGGCCTGGGCGGGTCTTTGTACAGCCCTGGCCGACGAATGGACGGCGGAGAGGGTCTCCGCTTCCTTGAGGTAGCCTGGGGCCGGGTGGCATGGAGTTTGCGTAATCCGGATGCTAGGATGAGCTCCATGGCAATGGATCTGGACATGCCCGAGGCGCCGGCTCCGCCCCGGTCCCGGGGTTGCCTGCCCTTGGCCCTGGGGATCTCCCTGGTCCTGCACGCCCTGCCCCTGGCCCTGCTGGCCTGGGCCGGGGTTCCCCTTTTGCTGGGCTCCTTCACCGCCGGAGACAGCGGATGGGAGCATCAGGCACCCGTGGTCTGGAAGGGCTCGACCCTGCCGGTCGGGGATCCCTCTCCCGTGGCGGCCCTGTCCCCGGCCGCGTCACCCTCCGTGGCCCCCGAACCCGAGGAGGAGCTTCCCGCTTCCGCCGAGGCCTCCCGGGCTCCCTTCCCGGTCCCGACCCAGCCCATGGCCCTGGGGCCGGCCGAGACCCTCCCCGTCCGCAGCGGCCCGCCCTCCGGGTTCGGGAAGACCTCCCCGCCGCCGCGGGTCAAGCCTCCGGTGCCTGCCCGGGGGGGTGGGGACAGCGCCTCCGGTCCCGTGCTCGGGGAGGGCGGAAGCCTGGGCGGGCTGGGGGAGGCCGTCTCGGCGGTCTTCAATCCCCCGCCCGTCTACCCGGACAAGGCCCGTCGGGCCCACTGGGAGGGTACCGTGGAACTGGAGGTCCTGATCCGCCTGGACGGCGGGGTCGATGGGGTCCGCGTCCTCTCCTCCTGCGGGCATGCCCTGCTGGACGAGGCCGCGTTGGATGCGGTGAGGGGCTGGCGGTTCGCTCCCCGCTCCGGCGCCGGCGGGCCGACCCGTCATACCCTGCCGGTGACCTTCGTCCTCGAAAAGCCCTAGTTTTCCGAAGGGCCTTGCCTTCCCCGCGTCCTCCCCCTAGGCTCCTGTGCCTCTATGAAGCGGATCTGGATTGTCGGGGGGATGCTCGCCCTCACGGCCGGCGCCGTGTGGCTGTGGCAGGCCCAGGAGGCCAAGGCCTCCCTCGCCTACCGCTCGGCCCCCGTGGAGCGCGGTACCCTCCGGGTGACCTCCACGGCCACCGGGACCGTCCAACCCGTCACCCAGGTCCAGGTGGGCACCCAGGTCAGCGGGACGATCAAGACCCTGCATGCCGATTTCAACAGCCGGGTGAAGGCCGGCCAGGTCCTGGCCCAGATCGATCCCGCGCTCTTCCAGAGCCGCCTGGACCAGGACAAGGCCAACCTGGCCCGCGCCCTGGCCGATGTGGAGAGGGTCCGGGCGGGCCTCGTGCAGGCCGAAAGGGACCTGGAGCGCGCGAGGAAGCTCGCCGCCGGGGGATTGGTCCCGGCCTCCGACCTGGACGCTGCCATCGCCAGCCGGGACTCCCTGGCGGCCCAGATCAGGGTTTCCGAGGCCGGCGTGGACCAGGCCCGCTCCTCCCTGCAGAACTCCCAGGTGAACCTGGACTACACCACCATCCTCTCCCCGATCGACGGCATCGTGGTCTCCCGCAGCGTGGACGTGGGCCAGACCGTCGCGGCCAGCCTGTCGGCACCCACCCTCTTCGTGATTGCCGGGAGCCTGGAGAAGATCCAGGTCCAGGCCAGCGTCTCCGAGGCCGACATCGGCCGCATCGCCCTGGGCCAGGACGCCGGCTTCACCGTCGACGCCTTTCCCGAGACGCGTTTCCGGGGCAGGGTCTCCCAGATCCGTCTGGCCCCGACGACCGTGCAGAACGTGGTGACCTACACGGTCCTCGTGGACGCGGAGAACCCCGACGAGAAGCTCCTTCCGGGCATGACGGCCAGCCTGTCCTTCCTCATCGCGAACTTCCAGGATGTCCTCAAGGTGCCCAACGCCGCCCTCCGCTTCACCCCGCCGGGCGCTCCGGCCGAGGAGTCCGCCGGCGGCCCCCACGCCCACGGGAAGGCCCGCCCGGAGCGCCAGGACAGGGTCTGGATCCTCGAGGCGGGCGCGCCCAAGGCCGTGCCCGTCCAGGTGGGGGCCAGCGACGGGAGCTTCACGGTGATCACCGAAGGAGCGCTCCAGGCGGGGGACAAGGTCCTGACCGGGGCCCAGCAGGGCCCGGCGGCGGACGGCGTCAAGAACCCCTTCGCCCCCTTCTCGTCGGGGCACGGCGGCCCGCGCCCCCGCGGATGACCCCGCTGATCCGGCTCGAAGGCATCTCCAAGACCTACCACCTGGGGGAGGTGGACATCCGTCCCCTCCAAGAGGTCACGCTCGAGATCGCCGCCGGGGAGGTCGTCAGCATCACGGGGGCCTCGGGCTCGGGCAAGACGACCCTGATGAACATCCTGGGGTGCATGGACCGCCCCTCGGAGGGGAGCTATCGGCTGGAGGGGCGGGAGGTGGCCCACCTGTCCCCCGACGAGAGGGCCCGCCTGCGCAACCAGGTCTTCGGTTTCGTCTTCCAGAGCTTCAACCTCCTGTCCCGCACCAGCGCCCTGGAGAACGTGGAGCTTCCGCTGATGTACTGGCGCAGCCTTCCGGGCGCCGAGCGGCATGCCCTGGCCCTGGAGGCCCTCCGGCGCGTCGGGCTCGCGGACCGTGTGGACCACCATCCCAACCAGCTCTCGGGGGGGCAGCAGCAGCGGGTGGCCATCGCCCGGGCCCTGGTGACCCGTCCGAAGATCCTGCTGGCCGACGAGCCGACGGGGAACCTGGACAGCCGGTCGGAGAAGGAGATCATGGACCTGTTCGGCCAGCTCCATGCCGAGGGCATCACGGTCATCCTGGTCACCCACAATCCCGAGATCGCGGCGGTTGCGGCCCACCGCATCCGCCTCAAGGACGGACGGGTCCAGGAGGACGTCCGGTGAACGCCTGGATGATCCTCCGCCTGGCCCTGCGCGCCCTGGTGAAGAACAAGGTCCGCACGGCCCTGACCATGCTGGGCATCCTCATCGGGATCGCCAGCGTGATCGCCATGGTGGCCCTGGGGCAGGGGGCCTCCCGGATGGTCGAGGATCAGATCAACGCCATGGGCCGCAACATCGTCATGGTCCTTCCGGGGGCCGCGAGTTCGGGAGGCTTCTCCTGGGGGTCGGGCAGCATCCAGACCCTGACGCCGGACGACGCCGCCGCCATCGCCAAGGAGGTCCCCACGGTGGCCGCCACGGCCCCGGTGGTCCGCGTCCGCGGGGTGAGGCAGGTGGTCGCCGGAAGCCAGAACTGGGTCCCGGACAACGCCATGGGGACCAACACCGACTTCCCCCAGGTCCGCGACTGGCCCCTGGACGAGGGGACCTTCTTCAGCGAGCAGGACGTCCGCTATGCCACCAAGGTCTGCGTGATCGGAGCCACCATCTCCCAGAACCTCTTCCAGGGCGCCTCCCCCCTGGGACAGACGGTCCGGATCAAGAACATGCCTTTCAAGGTGGTGGGCCTGCTGACCCGCAAGGGGACCAATGCCATCGGCCAGGATCAGGACGACACCCTGCTGGTCCCCTGGACCACGGCGAAGCGGGTGCTGGAGGGGTCCACCTTCAACAACGTCAGCCAGATCCTGCTCTCGGTGGATACGGCCGGTCACATTCCCGCGGCCATGGCGGAGGTCACGGCCCTCCTGCACCAGCGCCACCGCATCCGCCCCGGGGAGGCGGACGACTTCCGTCTCATGTCCATGACCGAGATGGCCAGCGCCACCGCCGAGACCTCCAAGGTGATGTCCATCCTGCTCCTGGTGACCGCCTGCATCTCCCTGCTGGTGGGGGGGATCGGGATCATGAACATCATGCTGGTCTCCGTGGTGGAGCGCACCCGGGAGATCGGGGTGCGCATGGCCATGGGGGCCCGCGGCCGGGACATCCTGGCCCAGTTCCTGGCCGAGTCGGTGGCCCTCTCCCTGGCCGCGGGGGTCCTGGGCATGCTCCTGGGCGCCTCCGCCTCCTGGGGGATCCAGCACTTCCTCCAGTGGCCCACCCAGCTCTCCCTCGGGGCGGTGGCCGTGTCCCTGCTATTCTCCTGCGGGATCGGGGTGTTCTTCGGGATGTACCCCGCGGTGAGGGCCTCCCGCCTGGACCCCATCGAGGCCCTGAGGCACGAATGAGGATCCGCTAGCGCGGGCGGTCCAGGTCGTAGTAGGTGAAGGGCGGGTCCAGCACCTTGGCGTAGCGGAGGTCCAGTTCGCGGCGGAAGCCCGCATCCTCCGGATGCTCCTTGTCGAGATCCATTGGTTTCGAGAGGGCGTGGCTCGCGGCGAATCCTAAAGCGTCGAAGAGCTTGTCCCAATCCTTCGGAGAATCCTGAGGACGATGAGACCAAGCTTCCAGGTCCTGGGGGGTCGCGACGACCAGGTACCGGAAGTGCTTCCAGGGGGCTTGGGACCGGAGGGTCTCCACCACCTTGAGGGAATGGATGTCCCTCACGAGCATGCCGTCGAGATAGAACTCCACGTAGGTAGGCTCCACCTGCAGGGGGGTGATCAGGCTTTCCTCGGGCTTCATCCGCCGACGTACGGACTGGGCCAGGGCCTCGGTCATCGGGAAGGTCCCGGGCCTCAGGTAGACGCGGTGGAGGAAGGCGGCGGACAGCCCGGCACAGCACAGGAAGAGCAGACCGAGGGCGAGCGCCGCCCGGGGGCGGGCCTGCCAGAGACCGGCCGCGATCTCGGCGGACGCGCAGCTGAGGAAGACGAACAGGGGGTAGATGGCGTAGGCGTGGTCGATCCAGAAGGTCGGGAAGGCGAGGTCGTACAGCCCCCAGGCCAGCCAGAGGAGGATCCAGAGGTTCCAGGGCCCGCGCCAGCTCCCCAGTCGGCCCCTGCAGAGCCGCCAGGCCCAGAGCCCGGCCGCCGTCGCCACGACCGGGGTGTGGTAGAGCAGGAGGCGGACGAGGAACTTCCCCGCGATCGCGCCCGGGGACTGGGGCTGGGTGCGGTAGGCGATCCTCGACATCAGCCCCGGGGAGTTGGGGAGATGGTCTGCGACGAACAGGAGGGCGGCACCCACGAAGAGGCCCCAGGCGGCCAGTGTGAGGAGGAAGCGCCCGCGGCGGGGCTCGCGGGACAGCCCGTGGAACAGGAGCAGGGTGGGCAGGAGGTAGAAGGCCTCATAGATGGATCCCAGGGCCGCCGCCGTCGCCAGGAGGAAGAGGGCCATGCGCGCCGTCCCCGGCCTCTCCCGCCACCGGAAATAGGCCAGGAGGGCCAGGAAGACCAGGAGGAAGGTCAGGGGGAAATGGAAGCACACGGCCTGGGAGAAGTAGATCGTCGCCGGAAGGAGGGTGGCCACGGCGGCCGCCAGGGCCGCGCGGAGGGGGTCGGCCAGGCGACGGACGATCAGGAAGAGCAGGAGGGGCGTGAGGGCGGCGGCCAGGACCGAGACCGCCCGGACGGACCACTCGGGCATGGGGTTGGCCCCGATCCCCACCGCCTTCTGGAAGAGCACGTTCAGCCACAGCGAGACCGGCCAGTGGGTCAGGTGGAAACGGGCGTTCCCGGGGGCCTTCCAGGGGCCCCGCGTCTCCACCGACCAGCCCCCGGTGTCGTGGAACCCGTACCGGTGCAGGCAGCGGAACTCCCGCCCGAACTCCGTGGCCTCGTTCTCGAACATCACCGCGAACGGCGCCTGGATGCGGTACGCGCGCACCGCCAGGCCCAGGAGCAGGAGCATTCCGAGGAAGAGGAGTTCCCGTCGGGAAAGCGGCCTGGGCGTCACGCGCACAAGATGGCGGCCTCAAGCCTCCTGTGCAAGGCCCTGCCGCGGATTAGAATGCCGTCATGCCTGTCGACATCTCCCTGGTCATCCCCTGCTATCACGAGGCCTCCCACCTGAGGGATTCGGTCGCGACCCTGAGGGCGGCCGTGGAAGGGATGCCTCAGCGGTTCGAGTTCATCTTCGTCGACGACGCCAGCCGGGACGCCACGCCCGGGATCCTGCGCGAGCTCTGCCGGGATCGTCCGGACAGCCGCCTCGTCGCCCATGGGCGGAACCGGGGACGGGGAGCCGCGGTCAAGACGGGGTTCGCCCTGGCCCGCGGGAGGATCGCCGGCTTCCTCGATATCGACCTGGAGGTCTCCCCCGACCATCTCCCGGCCCTGCTTGCCCCGCTGGAGCGGCGGGAGGCGGAGGTGGTCACCGGCCGCAGGTATTACACGTCGGCGGACCTGGGGGGGCTGCACCGGGAGATCCTCTCGAGGGGGTACCGCGTGCTGCGGGACGTCCTGCTGGCCCCGGGGATCGAGGACACCGAGACCGGGTGCAAGTTCTTCGACCGGGAGAAGGCGTCGGCCGCCGTGCTTTCGAGTCTTAACGACGGATGGTTCTGGGACACCGAGGTCCTGTGCCGCTCCCTGCGGGCGGGCCTCAGGGTCCGCGAGGTGCCCGTGCGCTTCCGCTGGCGCCGGGACAAGAAGTCCACCGTCCGGCTCTTCCGCGACAGCGCGGGATACTTCCGGGATCTCCTGGCCTTCCGCCGGGAGATCGGCGGATCCCTTCCTGTCGCGGCCAAGCCCGCCGTCGCCGTCCTGGCCGACGCGGCGGCGCCCTAGTGTTCGTCCCCGACCGTCCCTCCACCCGGGTGCCCCGCACCGAGCCCCTCAAGCGCCTGCTGGAGGCCCATGGCCTGACCTTGAAGAAGCGCTGGGGCCAGCACTTCTGCCTGGACCGGAACCTCCTCGA
>JAHFOU010000115.1 GCA_023261525.1 Planctomycetota bacterium
GGGCCGCCCTGGAGCTGGCCGACCGGGCCTATGTGCTGGAGACCGGGCGCATCGTCCTGGAGGGCACGGGCCTCAGCCTCCTTGACAACCCCAGCGTCCAGAAGGCCTACTTGGGCGCATGAAGGTCCTCCGCTTCCTTCCCCTTGTCCTGATCCTGGCCGCCTGCGAGCCCGTCAAGCCCTCCGGGCCGCCCCCTCTGCCCGACTGGAAGGAGATCGAGCGCCTCCTGCTTTCCGAGGTCCGCGAGGACCATGCCGAGGCCGTGCGCCGCATCCTCCTGGCCGACGAGGACTATCCCGGGACCCTGGTGGCCCTCGCGGAGATGCCCCGGGGCGCCCTGCCGGGCATGAGGAACTACGCGGCGGCGGACGTCCTGATCACCCTGAGCGCCCAGTCCCCCGACGCCAAGGTCCGGAAGTCCTGGAAGCCCTCCAAGCGGACCCTGGAGCTCCTGCTCTCCGGCCTGGAGGATAACCGCGGCCTGCCCATCGGAGGGGCGGCGGACTGGGACCTCCCCGTGGCCCGCTTCTGCGAGGACGCCCTGGAACTGCTGACCGGACAACCCACCCTGGCGCGTCCCATCAACGCCCTGCCCTCCCGCACCTCCGCTGCACGCTGGCGGGCCTGGTGGGAGGACGGGAACCCCTACCTCTGCTTCGACCCCGACCGCTGGGCCTGGCAGGTGGACGAGACGGCCAAGCGCCTCGGCATCCCGCTCGAGGAGAAGTAGATGCCCCGCCGGGCGGTCTTCCTGGACCGCGACGGGGTCCTGACCCGGGAGCGGGGCTTCGTCACGCACCCGGACCAGGTCGAGCTCCTGCCCGGGGCCGCGGAGGGGCTGGCCGCCCTGAGGAAGACCGGCTGGGTGACCGTGGTCATCACGAACCAGTCCGGGATGGGCCGGGGGCTCTTCTCCGAGGCCGTGCTCGCCGAGATCCATGCCACCCTGGCCCGTCTCCTCGCGGCGGCCCATCCCCAGGCCCGCTGGGACGCCCTGAAGTACTGCCCCCACCACCCGACCGAGGCCCTGCCGCCTTATCGGATGGTGTGCAACTGTAGGAAACCCAAGCCGGGGATGCTGCTGGAGGCCGCTCGGGAGCTGGACCTCGACCTGGCCGCCTCCTGGATGGTCGGGGACGCGGAGCGCGACCTCCTGGCCGGGAAGGCGGCCGGATGCCGGACCGCGGCCGTACCCTGGGCCGGAGGACCGCATCCCCTGGGCGCCGACCTGGAGGTGCCGGACCTGAGAACGTTTGCTTTGACACCCCTCTCAGAGCGGTGATAGACTCGTTTTTCCCTATGGCGCGCACCGAAGGACGCAACCAGCCCGACCTCCTGAGCATCCTGCACAAGCGGGAGGGCTCCTCCGCCCCGGTGTCCGCGCCCGTGGCAGCCCCGTCGAGGACCCCGGCGGCCTCCGCCCCCCTCTCCCGCTCCTCCCATCCCATCCTGGCCGGAGGC
Organism: Planctomycetota bacterium; assembly: GCA_023261525.1. GTDB lineage: Bacteria > Planctomycetota > SBBH01 > JAHFOU01 > JAHFOU01 > JAHFOU01. The sequence continues at coordinate 1,462 of JAHFOU010000115.1, forward strand.
CCCCCCAGCCGCCTCACCGGCTCCCGCCCCCGCCTGAGCAAGGAAGTCGTCATTCTCGGCCTCCTGGGCCTGGTGGTCGTGGGCCTGACCGTGGCCCTGATCTGGCACGCCTACCACAAGCCCGTCCTGCCGGCGGCGGGAACCCCGGCGGCAGCCGCCCATCCCGGGACCACGCCCCCCGTCAAGGCCACGACCCCTCCCGCGAAGGCAAGCACCACCCCCTCCGGAGCCTGGACCCCGGCCCTCGTGGGCCCGGCCTCCGGGAAGGGCGCCAAGACCTACTGGACCCTCTTCCTCTGCTCCTACAAGCTGGACCAGGAGGCCGCCGCCCGCAAGGCCTGCCAGCAGCTCCGCGCCCGCGGCAAGGACTGCGCCGACGTCTTCCTCTACCGCGGCAAGGACCGCCTGGAGGTCTGCCTGGGCCACTTCGACGCGGACCGCAACATCATGAACAACCCCAAGGTCACCGCCCTGCACAAGCAGCTGAGCCGGGAATACCCCGGGATGCTGACCGTCCAGAGAACCATCGCCCAACCCCAATAGAGGTACCCATGTCCATCCACCGCAGTCTCGTCACCCAAGGCAAGCTGACCCGCCACCGCAACGTCCTCAGCCGGACGGAGCGCCTCCAGCACCTGCTGGAGGAGGCCCGCTGGGACCTGGCCAAGAAGGGTCCCCTGGGCCTGCCCAAGGTCCGCAGCATCAAGCACAAGGTGAAGAAGGCCAAGAAGAAGGAGGAGACCGCCGCCGCAGCCGGGACCGAGGCCAAGCCGGCCGCTCCCGCCGCCAAGGGCGCGGCCCCCGCCAAGGCCGCCGCCCCGGCCGCCAACAAGGGTGGCGCCCCCGCGAAGAAGGGCTGACCGGATGGCCGTCGCCCGGGGCATCGCGGAGGCGATGCGCGCCGGATCCTGGATCCGCCGCATGTTCGAGCGGGGCCGGGAGATGAAGGCCCGCCTGGGCCCCGATGCCGTCTTCGACCTCTCCCTGGGCAACCCCCTCCTGGAGCCGCCGCCGGAGTTCCGCGAGGCCCTGCGGGAGATCGCCGCGGAGGCCCCCGCCGGACGCCACCGCTACATGACCAACGCGGGCTTCCTGGAGGTCCGCGCCGCCGTGGCGGATCACCTGGCCCGCACGGGCCTGATGCGCACCGACGCCGACCACGTCGTCATGTGCTGCGGGGCCGGGGGAGGCCTCAACATCGCGCTCAAGGCCCTCCTGGACCCGGGCGACGAGGTCCTGGTCCTGGCCCCCTACTTCGTGGAGTACCTCTACTACATCTCCAACCACGCCGGCCACCCCGTGGTGGTCCAGACCGACGAGGCCTTCCTCCCCGACCTCGCCGCCATCGCCGCGGCCCTGACGGAGAGGACCAAGGTCCTCCTGCTCAACTCCCCGAACAACCCCACGGGCCGGGTCTACCCGGCCTCCCTGCTGAAGGCCCTGGCCGCCCTGCTGGAGGACCATGCCCGGCGCACGGGCCGGGAGGTCTGGGTGCTCTCCGACGAGCCGTACCGAGAGATGCTCCACGCGGGCGGGACGGCCCCCTCCATGGCCATGGCGTATTCCCGCACCCTTCAGATCTACTCCTGGTCCAAGTCCCTCTCCATCCCCGGGGAGCGCATCGGCTACGTGGCGGTGGACCCCTCGGCGCCGGGCGCGGCCGAGCTCTTCGACGGCCTGGTCTTCGCCACCCGCATCCTGGGCTTCATCAACGCCCCGGGGACCATGCAGCGGGCCGCGGCCCGCCTCCTGGCGGTCCCGGTGGACATGGGGCCCTACCGGGCGAAGCGGGAGCGGGTGGTCGCGGGCCTGAAGGCCGCCGGCTACGACCTGGTGGCCCCGGAGGCGGCCTTCTACGTTTTCCCCAAGGCCCCGGGCGGGGACGACGTGGCCTTCTGCGAACGCGCCATGGACGAGGAGCAGGTCCTGGTGGTGCCGGGCGCGGGCTTCGGGCGGCCGGGGCATTTCCGCCTGGCCTTCTGCGCGGAGGACCGCGTCATCGACGAGGGACTCAAGCGCCTGGCGAAGATGGCCGGGAAGATGCCCGCCCGCCGCCAGAACGGCTAAACCGCTACTTCGCCTTTTTCGGTTTGCCCGCGTCCTTCCAGCGGGGGGCGCGGTCCGCAAGGCGGGCCAGGAACCAGGCCACGTCCCGGCTCTGGTACTGCTTGTCCTCCATCCATTCCGCCTTCGTGAACTGCAGCCGTTGGACGGTCTTGAAGGCGCTCTCCATCATGCCGACGTGCACGGCGTCGAACTCCGACTGCTTATGCCCCCCGGTGACCTTGTCGGAATCGATGCCCACGCGGATCGCCAGCCGGATCGGGACGTTGCAGGCGGGATCCCCGGGCTTGGTCCTGGACAGGCCGTGGAACTTTCCCATGGTGACCTCGAAGCCCGCGATCTGCTCGGGGCGATGCTCCAGGTAGGACCAGTCGCAGAGGGCCCCCGAGCCGTGCCCGTGCAGGAAGACCTGGCGCGGATGGATGCGGTAGCGCAGGGCCAGGACGCTCACCATCTCCTCCAGGGTCTGGTCGCTCTTCTTCTCGTCGGGGAGCTTCCCCGCGGCCATGCCAGGATCCCGGTAGGAGGCCAGGCAGAATCCCGCGCGCCAGAGGCCGTCGCAGAAGGTCAGCTCGAAGATCTCGTCCTTGTCCTTGTTCCCCCACCCCATGTCGGTGCCGTGGGGCGAGAGGACGAGGGGCCAGGGATGCTCCGGACCCCAGCCCTTGGGAAGCGAGAACACGTAGTCGTAGCCGGTGCCGGAAGCTTTGGCACGCAGGTGCCCCCCCTCCCGGGACGCCGGCCCGACGGCCTTCTCCGCGTCCTTCCGGAAGGGCTCCAGGGCCGCCTTCAAGGCCTCGCGCTTCCCCGCGGCGGAGGCGTCCCCCAGATCGCCGCAGAGCCCATAGGCCCAGTCGGCCACCGCGGGGGAATCCTGTTTGGCCAGCCAATCCCCCCAGGCGGCCAGGGCCGCCGCGGCGGCGGCGAAGGCCTTCCCGCGCTTGGCCTCCAGTTCCGGGGAGGCCGGGGCCTCCTCCAAGGCCGCCAGGCGCTCGGCCACGGCGGTCACGTCGGGATCCCCCGGGTAGAGCCGCAGGACGAGGGCGACGGCGTCCTGGGCGGACTTCCCGGCGCCGGCCTTCTCGGCCTCCTCGGCAAATCCCATCAGGGCCTTGGCGGCGCCCTGCAGGGCGTCCCGCTCCCGCTTCCCCGTCTCCTCCGCCGGCGGCAGGGCTTTCGCCGGCGCAGCGAGGAGGGGGGCGGTCAGCGCGAAGCAAAGAAAGGTGAGGACTAGGCGGGACATCCGCCAGCCATCATACGCGGGAGGCTACACCCTCCGGCCACTTCTCCGGTGATGGCCCCTCACTCCCTCTTTCTCTTCTGTCCCGCGGAGCAGCCAGCCAGGGCCTCCTCGGCGAACTTGCTCATCGTCTTTCGCGTGATTCCCGTGCAGGTCGCGATCTCGACCTCGGTGTCATCCCTCAGGAAACCCTTGAGAGCCCCCGCCAGGGCGGGTTCCTTGAGTTGAGCTGCCAGCCGGCACCCCCAGAGGCGGGGTGCGGGGTGCTCGCTCTTGAGAAGGTCCAGGGCGACTGGGACGCCAGCCGGACCGGCCTGAGCCAAGCGTGAGCAGGCGGTCCACTCCGCGCTGGGAGGCCCGTCCTTCTCGATTAGGTGCAAGGCGCGGGCCTCCTGCAGGACCTTCAGGTCCGCAGCCAGACGGGCCTGCAGGAGCTTCTCGACCTCCCCGCGCTTCTCCAGCGGCACGATGGCGTGCTCATTGGTGGCTCCCCACTCCCCCTTGGCTCCCTCCTCCAGCACCCAGAGCATGGGCTTCCCCTGGGCACGCTCGTAGGCCTGGGCGAGACCACCCTCAGGACAACAAAGCTTGAGCAAGTCCTCCGAGTGCCTCCATGTGGTCGTCAATGGACCGTTCGGAATCCTCCCGAACAGGACCTCCTGGACCTCGATCTCGGCGGAGCGCTCCCCGCCCTTGTCTCCCGAGAGAGGCTTGCCCAAGGTCCCCACCACCACCAGCTGAGCCTTGGGAATCAGGTTGTCCAAACCGGGAACAACGTAGTCCCCGTACACGGCACAGAAGGGCAGAACGACCAACGCATGGATCAGGGCACGGCGCATGAGCATCCTCCGAGGGGGCGCCTCTAGGACGCCGCGCGCGCCCCGGGGGTTCCCGGGGAGACCGATTTCCAGCAACGGGAGGCGATCTCTCCAACTGTTTGCAATTCCTGGACTTCCGTTCGGCACCTCTCCTCCGCCTCCGGGCATCTCGGGTGGAAGCGGCATCCCGTCGGAGGATTCGCGGGCGAGGGCGGCTCCCCTTGGATCGGCACCTTGGCGCCGGGGACGGCGGCCGCCAGCAATGCCTTCGTGTACGGATGCCGGGGAGAGGCGAAGACCGCCTCCGCGGGCCCGGCCTCCACCACCTGTCCCAGGTACATCACCGCCAGGCGTCCTGCCAACCGCCGGACCACGCCCAGGTCGTGGGAGACCAGGACCAGGGCCAGGCCCAGCCGGGCGCGGAGATCGACCAGGAGGTTCAGGACCTGGGCCTGGATGGAGACGTCCAGGGCCGAGACCGGCTCGTCCAGCAGGAGGATCGACGGTTCCACCGCCAGGGCCCGGGCGATGACCAGGCGCTGGCGCTGGCCCCCGCTGAACGCATGGGGGAAGCGGGAAGCCGACTCCGGAGCCAGGCCCACCAGCCCCAGCAGCTCTTCCACCCTTCCGGCGCGCTCCAGGCCGTGGGCCTGAAGCACCTCGCGGAGCTGATCGCCAGCTTTCATACGCGGATCCAGACTGGAGAAGGGGTCCTGGAAGACGTACTGGACCCGGCGCGCCAGGGCCGGCCGGGGGAAATCCGAAAGGGACCTGCCGTCCAGCAGGACCTCCCCGCCGTCGGGGACCTGGATGCCCATCAGGCAACGCAGGGCCGTGGTCTTCCCGCACCCGCTCTCCCCGACCAGGCCCAGGCACTTCCCCGCCTCCAGGGACAGGCTCACGGAATCCACGGCCCGGACCGGCCCGAAGCATTTGGAGATCCCGCGGGCTTCCAGCAGGGGCATCTTGACATTCTACGGGTCCGGCCGATGATGCCGCCATGCCTGTGCGGGATCTTGTCATCATCGGCTCCGGCCCCGCGGGATTCACCGCCGGCGTCTACGCCGCCCGCGCCAACCTCAAGCCCCTGATGTTCGAGGGCTTCCAGAAAGGCGGGATCCCGGGCGGCCAGCTCATGACCACCACCGAGGTGGAGAACTTCCCCGGCTTCCCCGAGGGCATCCCCGGCCCCGAGCTGATGAAGCGCATGCGCGAGCAGGCCGTCCGCTTCGGGACCGAGGTCCTCTCCGAGGATGTCGAGAGCGTCGACTTCTCCACGCGGCCCTTCACGATCCGGGGTTCAGATACCACGGTCGAGGCCAAGGCCGTCATCCTGGCCACCGGGGCCAACGCCAAGTACCTGGGCCTGCCCAGCGAGGAGAAGCTCAAGAACCGGGGCGTCTCCGGCTGCGCGGTCTGCGACGGGGCCCTGCCCCTCTTCCGCAACCAGGAGCTGGTGGTGGTCGGCGGCGGGGACAGCGCCGTGGAGGAGGGCACCTACCTGACCAAGTACGCCTCCAAGGTCCACCTGGTCCACCGCCGCGACGCGCTGAGGGCCTCCAAGGCCATGCAGGACC
>JAHFOU010000116.1 GCA_023261525.1 Planctomycetota bacterium
GGTCCCGGATGGCCTCGCCGGCCTTGAGGGCGGCGTTGCCGGCCATGAAGGTCACGCGGCTGGAATAGGAACCCAGGTCAATGGGCGCCAGGTCCGAGTTCTGGGAGTAGACGTGGACCCGGTCCAGGCGCACGCCCATGGGCTCGGCCACGCACTGGGCCAGCATGGTGTCGGAGCCCTGGCCGATCTCGGCGGCCATCGAATGCACCGTCACCCCCCCGTCCATGTCGATCTTCACGTGGACCGTGGACTGGGGAAGCTCGGAGCGGTGGATGCGGTGGGCCGAGCCGGAGATGTAGAAGCCGCAGGCGATGCCGATGCCGCGCCCGTAGCCGAGGCGCCCCCTCTTCCTGTCCCAGCCCGAGGCCTTGCGGGTCCTCTCGATGCATTCCCTCGTCCCATTGGACGTGATGCGGAAGCCGTTGGTCGTGGTCGTGTTAGAGCGCAGCAGGTTCTTGAGACGGAAGTCGCAGGGATCCGCCTTCATCTTCTCGGCCAGCTCGTCGACCAGGATCTCCATGGCGAAACGGGAATTCACGGCCCCGTGGCCGCGCATGGCCCCGCAGGGCGGCTTGTTCGTGTAGAGGCGGCGGCCGGCGTACTTGAAGTTGGGGATGTGGTAGGGCCCCATGGAGAGCACGCCGTTGTAATAGGTGGTCACGACCCCGAAGGAGCCCCAGGCCCCCCCGTCGATCTGGGCGTTGAGATCCAGGGCCGTGATCTTCCCCTCGGAATCCACGCCGAGCGCCATCTTGGTCTTGGTCGGGTGGCGGCCGTGGTTGGAGTAGAAGACCTCCTCGCGGTCGAAGAGGATCTTCACGGGGCGGCCGCACTTGCGCGAGAGCAGGGCGCAGATCATCTCATGCGGGAAGGGGTCCGATTTCCCTCCGAAGCCTCCCCCCACGAAGGGGCGGATCACCCGGATCTTGTGCATGGGCATTTCCATCACTTCCGCGAGGGCACGGTGGAGGTAGTGCGGGACCTGCTGGGCCGACCAGAGCGTCAGGCGCCCGTCCGGCTCGAAGAGGGCCACGGTGCACATGGGCTCGGTGAAGGCGTGGGTGATGCCGATGAACTCGAAATCCCCGCTGGCGGTGGCAGCCGAGGCCTTGAGGGCGGCCGGGACGTCCCCGAACTCCTGCTCGACCTCCTTGTGGATGTTGGTGCCGCGCAGGCTGTGCTCGTGCAGGGGATCGTCCGTGGGCTTGAGGGCGTCCTCGGGCCTCAGGATGGGCGTCAGGACCTCCCAGTCGATCTCGATGGCCTTGAGGGCCGCCAGGGCGATGGCCTCGGTGTCGGCGGCCACCCCGGCCACGTTGTCCCCGACATAGATGGCCTTGTCCACGGCCATGGCCGTCTCGTCGCGGGAGATCGGCAGGACCCCGAACTTGTTGGGGGCCTCCTTCCCGAGGACCACGGCGCGGACCCCGGGCATGGCCTCGGCCTTGGAGATGTCGATGCGCTTCATGCGGGCGTGGGCGTAGGGCGAGCGCAGGATCTTGCCCACCAGCATGCCGGGAAGCTTGATGTCGTCGGCATAGACCGCCTGCCCGGCCACCTTCTGCCAGGCATCCACGAGGGGGACGCTCTTCCCGATGACGTTGAATTCCCTCTTTGTCATTTGGCGGCCATCTCCTTCGCCGCCTGGCGGAAGGCGTCGAAGATCGGCAGGTAGCCGGTGCAGCGGCAGAGGTTTCCGGAGACGGCCTCCCTCAGCTCGGCGTCGGTGAAGGTCGGATGGTCCTTGAGGAAAGCCGCGCCGTTCATGAGGAAGCCCGGGGTGCAGAACCCGCACTGGGAGCCCCCGCACTCGGCAAAGGCCTTCTGGAGGGGATGGAGCTTGCCCTCCGGGGAAGCCAGGCCCTCGACGGTGGTGATTTCCCTGCCCTCGACCTGCCAGGCCAGGGTCAGGCAGGCCAGGCGGGGCTTGCCGTCGATCTGGACGGCGCAACAGCCGCAGGTGCCCATGTCGCAACCCCGCTTGGAGCCGGTGAGGTTGAGGTCCTCGCGCAGGACGTCCAGGAGGATGGCGTTGGGCGCCACGGCCGCCTCGCGGACGGCCCCGTTCACCTTGAGGCTCAGGACGCGCTTCTCCATCCGGCGCATTCTAGTAGGATGCCCGGCATGACGCCAGACGAGGCCCAGCCCATCCTGGACGACGCCGAGGCCAGCCTGGAGGCCGGGGACGCAACCCGGGCGGCGGCCCTGTTCCGGGCGGTGCTTGGCGAAGGCCCTACCCCCCACCAGAAGGCCCAGGCCGAGGCCGGGCTCGGCGAGTCCTCGCTGATGGAAGGGCGTCCGACGGAGGCCGCGGAACGCTTCCATCGGGCGGCCCACCTGGATCCGGGGGCCGGGGCCTGGCTCCACTACCGTCTCGGGGAATGCTGGATGAGGGCCGGGGAATGGGAGAAGGCGCTCTCCGCCTTCGGAGAGGCCCTGGAGGCCTGGGATCCGGCGGATGCACGGGGCCTGGCGGAGCTGACGGGCCGACGGGGCCTGGCCCGTTTCCGAAGCGGGGACAAGGCCGGGGAGACGGAGATCCGGGAGGCCCTGCGGATCGCCCCCCTCCAGGCCCCCCTGCATGCGGACCTGGGGGACTGCCGGATGGCGGGACGGGACTTCCCCGGAGCCGAGGCGGCCTATGCTCGGGCGGCGGAACTGGAGCCCGGGAACAGGGATTATGCGGCGGCCCGGGAGCGGGTGCGGGCCATCGTGGCGAAACTTGCGAAAGGGCCCACCCCCCGCTAGAGTGTCGCCGCCGGAGAGGTGTCCGAGTGGTTTAAGGAGCACGCTTGGAAGGCGTGTGTAGCCGCAAGGTTACCGTGGGTTCGAATCCCACCCTCTCCGCCAACCCGTCCTATCGAGTACGTCTACCGCCCACTTGGGGTTCAACATCGCCCACGGCTTCGACTTCTAACCGCCCCTCAGGCGCCGGGCCGCCTCGACGATGGCCCTCAGCTTCCCCTCGGCCACGGCCGAGGCCGCCAGGGGCTTGTCGGCGAAGGTCGCGAACCCGCAGTCGGGGTTGAGAAGGACCCGGTCGGCCCCGAAGACCCGGACGGCCGCCTCGGCCCGCGCCAGGATCTCCTCCGGCGTCTCGATCCGATCCGACTTGGGATTCACCACGCCCACGCCCACCCGGCAGTCCTCCCGAAGCCCCTTCAGGACCTCCAGCTCCCCCGCCCGGGGAGTGCAGAGCTCCAGGAACAAGGTCCCCACCCGGACCGCGTTGAGAAGGGGCAGGAGGGGGCGGTAGTCCCCCCGCAGGGCCACGCCCTCGTCCTTGGACCAGTTGCCCCGGCAGACGTGCATCGCCGTCCGGTCCCGAGGGAAGCCGGAGACGACCCGGTTCAGGAGGTCGCGGGCGAAGGCCAGCTCCACGTCCGGGGCCTCCTTCGCGCTCAAGGCCCCGCACATGAAGCTCCTCGTCGCCCGTCCTCCCGAGAAGACCACCTCGGTCAGGACCGGCTCATCGAACTGGACCAGGGCGGCCCCGGAGGCCAGGAGGTCCTGAAGCTCCTCGCGCAGGATCCGGACCACGTCCTCGGCCAGGGCTTCCCGGCTGGAATAGGCCTTCTCCGAGACACACTCCAGCCACAGGGTCCTCGTCAGGAGGTAGGGCCCGGGCAGGGCCACCTTCACGGGCTTCTGGGTCAGGGTGCGGGTCCAAGCCAGCTCCCGGACCGCCAGGGGGCGCACGCGGCGGATGGGCCCGAAGACGGCCGGATGCCTCACCTCCCCGGCCGGGATGTCCAGGGCCTTCAGCTCCTCGGAGAAGGCATCGGGGTCGTCCACGTAGGGCAGGAGGTCGGTGAGGGGGATGAGCTGGCAGTTCTCCAACAGGCCCCCGACGAAGCTGGCATAGCTGTCCCGGCGCTGCTCCCCGTCCGTGACCGCGTCCACGCCGGCGCGGAGCTGGGCCTCCACAGCCAGGCGCACGGCGTCGCGGGCCGTCTCCTCGAAGGCCGCCTCGTCCAGACGCCCCTCCAGGCGGTCGTGGACCGCCCTCAGCATCCAGCCCGGCCGGGGCCAGCTCCCGATTCCCAGGACGGAGAGGGGTGCGATCCTCGGCGCGGGCGCATCCTGCACGGTGGCCACGGGAACCTCCCGTGGGAGCGCGCGCCCCGCCTCTCCCTTACGCACCAGGAAGCTCCTCCGCTCCCCCGTCCGGGACTGGGACACCAGGGAGTTCCCGGTCAGGCGGCACCAGGAGGGCAGGTCCTCTTCCACGGAGGTTTCCGTGGAGAGGATCTCCAGGATCTGCCCGGGCCGCATCGGGTCGATGTGGCGGCGGATCAGGAGCAGCAGGCCGTTTCCGCAGTCCAGGTTCCCCCCGTCGAAGCTGACATCGGGAGGCTCGTTCATGGGACTAGTAGGAGACGCAGGCGGCCCCGTCGGAAAGGAACTCGACCAGCTTGGCGCCGCCGGCGATGAACGCCCCGTCGACCAGCTTGGTCTCGTCGAGCTTCCGTCGCTTGAAGCAGGGGGAGCAGACCAGGAGCCTCCCTCCGGCCTTGGCGTAGTTGGCCATGAGCTCCTTCAGGGGGGCGAAGCCCTCCTCATGCACCCCCTCGGCAAAGCCGGGCTGGGCCCAGCGCACGGCCTCGGTGCTCAGGAACACGAGAGTCTCCTTGTCGGAGGCCACCGAGGCGTTGGCGATCACGAAGGCCACCGTGGCCTTGTCGGTGTTGTCCTTGCCGTGGGTCAGGGAGACGCAGAATTTTCCGGGCATCGCTAGGACTCCTTTCTTTCAATCAGGTACTCGGGATGGGCTATCTGAAGAAGGGTATGTCCCGTCATCCTACACCAAGCTGGAAGATCCTCGGGAACCCCGGGATCCCGGGCGATCAGACGCAGCCTCCCCCCGGGAGGGAGTGCAGCCATCCGGGCGCGGAGCTCCAGCACAAGCTCCCCACAGCCCATCCGGCCGGCGTCCCAGGTCTCTATCGCTTGACCTCGGAATACGTCAGCGTCCGCGTCCAGCCCTTGTGCTCCTTGCCGTCGGCCTCCACGTAGCCTTTCACGAAGAAGGGCAGGGGGTCCCCCCACTGCTTGGGGATCAGGTTGAGGTTGCGCCCCCGGCTGAAGCTCACGCGCCGGGCATCGATCTTCTGGAAATAGTAGTCCTTGTCGTTGGGGATCCCGAAGAGGTCCGCCTGGTCCGCGGCGAAGTCCCCGGGCTTCTCGAAGAGGTCCGCGAAGGCCACGTCGACGGGGACCCAGCCCTTCTCCGGGCTCCAGTACTCCAGCCAGCAGTGGTAGGACTGGTCCTCGTTCTTCCCGTCGAGGCGCTTGCGGAACATGGAACCGAAGACCATCCGGGAGGGGATCCCGAGCGCCTTGCACAGGGAACCGTACAGGGCGTGGAACTCGGAGCAGTTCCCGGTCTTCTTCTCCAGGGCGTAGGTGGTGAGCCCCTTGCCCGAGGCCTTGAGGTGCTCCTTGTCCTTCACCCAGTAGTCCATATAGCCCATGACCCAGTCGTAGAGGGCCTTGGCCTTCTCGTCGAGGGTGTTCTTCCCCGCCACGGCCTTGGCCGCAAGCTCCCTCACCTGGGGATTGACCACGACGTAGGGATCGGATTCGAGGTAGCCGTCGAGGGACTCCGGGGAGGCCTCCCCGTTCGTGCCCATGACCTCCCGGCGGGTATCCGTGAAGGAGACCGTCACCACCACCGGCAGGGCGCTGGCGGGCGGGACCTCCAGGAACACGAAGCGGTTGCCGGTCTTGGCATCCTTCGTGACCTGGTAGGGCAGGGGGCTCTCGATCTTGAGATCGGCGATCTGCTGGGCGGACTCCCCCTCCAGGGGCAGTTCGAACCAGGCCCGCATGCCCTTGGTCAGGGGCGGCATCTCGGTGATCTCGAAACGGTCCACGGCGTTGAAGGTCCGCGTCTCGCCGTAGGAGGGCTGCCGGACCGTGGAAACGGCATGAGGACCTCCGCACCCCTGGATCAGGAGGGCCGCGGTGCCGAGGGACAGGAGGGTGCGCATCGGGGACTCCTTGAACTAGAAATTAAAGGTGCTGAACAGGCTGAAGCGGTCGTCCGAGGCGTCATGGAAGCCCTTGTACTCGGTCTCGAAGTGCAGCCAATCCACCCCGACCTCGAAGCGGCCGAACGTGAAGCGGTTGGCCAGGTAGCGGACCTGGTTGCGGGTCCGGGCGGGAGCCTGATCCAGGACATCCCCGTTGCCGGGATTGTCCACCCCGCTGCCGACCAGGAAGGTGTAGCGGTCGCTGAACTTGTAGGAGAGCTCGCCCCATCCGCCCTCGCTGCCGACGAGGCGGCCCCAGGCGTCCACGCCCTGGGCGATGCCCCCGCGCACGTCCGGCAGGTTGCGGCCGCGCCAGGCCTCCCCCTTCAACGTCAAGGCCTTCGTGAGGGGAAGGGTGAGGTCCGCGCCGACGGACTCGCTCGGGAAGCGGTTCTCCCCCATGATCGCGGTGGAGGTGGTCTCGCTGGAGTGGTGGCCCCAGACGCCGAACACCGCGTCCTTCTTCTCCACCCAGAGGGGCATGGCATACCCGGTGCGTCCCTGGAGCATGGGCGAGCCGGATTGGGCGCCATCGATCGTGCCGTTGCCGTCCAGGTCGTTGTTGTCCACCGCACCGGTCTGGCCCAGGGAGCCGGTCAGGGAGAGCCTGCCGGGACCCAGCATCGGCTCATAGGCGGTGATGAGCTGGGGCCTGCGGTCCCCCAGGTTACCGAAATGCCACAGCACGGAGTGGGCCTGGACGGAGGGCATCAGCGGCGAGATCACGTCCCAGCTCTGCCCCGCCGTCACGGTCACGTCGTTCGGCCAGGCCAGGCGCAGGAAGGCCTGGCGGATCCGGGGTACCTGGCGGGACTCGGTGCTGGGACCGCTGTTCGCGGTGTCGAAGTCCGTCTCCAGGCGGCCGGTGAGCTTGGCGTAGGACAGGGACGGAGGGGTCCCGCCGTCGAACTCCATCACGAGGCGGGTGAGGCGTGGATCGATGGAGAAGTCCCCTTCGTCCGGGCGCGCCCGAACGGCGGCAGGTGCGCCGGGGTCCGGGGAACGCACCCAGAAGGGAACGATGGTGTTGTTCATCAGGTTGGTGTCCATGATGACGTCCGTGCGGAGGAAGCCCGAGAACTTGAGGGTGGAGTTCTCCCC
>JAHFOU010000117.1 GCA_023261525.1 Planctomycetota bacterium
ATGGGCGGGAACCCGGCTAATGGAACGGATCCGATGGGGTTGGCTGGAAGCGTGCATGAGAATTTCGTAGAGGACCAAGTCAAGAAAGCTGATCGTGAAGGCGGGGTCGTGAATCGTGCCAATGCGGTCGCGAGACAAACTGCCTACTTCCTATGGGATGTGATTTCCCTTGGAGCTCTGCATCGACAGGATCAGTTGATTGAAGATTTGCAGCAGCAGACCGGACATGGCGTCTCCTCTACGGACCCAGCCTATTTGCAGGGTAGCGCGACGAATCTCGCCTATTCAGCTACCACAGGCGTTGTCATCTTCGGGACCGGCGGGGCTGCGGCTGCCCTGCCTGCCTTGGGTGGGCGGGCGCTTGCAGCAGGACTTGTAGGAGCGACGGCATCGCGCATGTCGCTGGCAGGAGACGATGCAACCGCCGCTTCAATCGGATCCTCTCGCCGTCACACTTCGGAGGATTATGTCGTTGGGGATTTCCTGGGGTTTGGGTTTGGGGCTGCTGGTGGCACGTTTAGTGCTCCCCAGCCTCAGTTTGAACCTACCCCCTGCCCATGGGGGGAGGATGTGGTTGGGTACACGCCGCATGCTCGTGCATTTACTCCAACGGGAGAATTGAGTTCCGAAGCGCTACAGGGAGCCAAGCAAATTATCCCGCCAGGAAAGCTTGGCAACCCCGCAATTCCTTCGGGATTCGCCAAATACAGCACACAGACATTTCAAAGCTCGTCGGGTTCTTTTTTTCAAGTGCATTTCTATCAGAACCCTGCGACTGAAGAGGTTTTTTATGGACTCGACTACAAGTCGAAATTCGTTAGGACTTTTGTTCCCGCCGGAAGTCACTAATGAAGGTGCGCTGTGTTCGTCTGTTGAATTCAAAAGGGCTCCCCGAGGAGCACTCTGAGTGGGTCGTGCTTGAGAAAATCTACCATGTCCTTGAGTTATCCGCAGGACGCGAGCGAATTACTGTGCGCATTCTAGGGGAGATCGAAATGACTCCGGCCATCTACGATCTGCGACAATTTGAGATTGTCAGTCCAAAAATCCCCCCGAATTGGATTCTGTGTCGACCGACTCTGGATCAAATCGAATTCACTCCTGCATCTTGGGCGCGTTCCGGATTTTGGGAAGATTTCTTTAATGGGATGCCTGATGCAATCAACTGCTTTGAAACGGAGCGACAGAAAATTATGGAATTTGATCCGTGACTGCCATGCCCGAAAAATCTCCAAGGGTCGTGCAAATTGGTAATGAGGTTTTCCTATGGGTTGAGCAGGATTCGTCTGTCATGCTCAAAACCTCCGAACCCCATGGCGACCCTGTCGAATTAACTAAGCAGGAGGCTCGGCACCTGGCGAAGACTCTTCAGCAATTCGCTGATCAGATCGACGTGGACGATACAACCAAAAATCGCTAAAGGAGCGGCAAGCCGGGAAGGGGAACTGACGATGGCACGACCGACCATGCCTCGACGTCATTGCCGCATCTTGTCTCCCAGCAATGCCGGGGTCTGCCTGAGCACTGTTGTACGTAGCTAAAGTCTTTCCTCTTACGGGAGCCTATCGTCCCGCTTGAGCGCTAGCTCTCAACAAAATCCAAATCCTTCCCATGCGTCTCGTGCAAGCCCGCCAGGGACACCAGGGCCAGGACGCACACCACCCCGCCCACCACCGCCGCGGCCCCGATCGGCCCCCGGGACGCCTTCAGGAAAAGGAACGCCGCCGTCATCGGCACCAGGGCCCCGCGCACCAGGTTGGGCGCCGTCGTGGCCACCGTCGCCCTCAGGTTCGTCCCGAAGTGCTCCGCCGCCGTCGTCACGAAGACCGCCCAGTAGCCGCCCCCGACCCCCAGGCCGAAGCAGAGCGAGTACAGCACCCCGGGCGTGGGGGCCTTCAAGCCCAGGAAGGCCGCCGCGGCGGCGCCCGTCAGCAGGATGAAGGCGAACAGGACGCCCCGGCGGCTCCCCAGGCGCTGGCTCAGGAAGCCCGTCAGGAAGTCCCCGATCGCCAGCCCCGTGTAGCACCAGAGCACGGCCTTCCCGGCGACCGGCGCCTCGGTCATGCCCATGGCCTTGCCCAGCTCCGGGCTGAAGAGGACCAGGATGCCGATCACGAACCAGATCGGCAGGCCCACCCCGACGCAGCAGAGGTAGCGCAGGAGGCGGGAGGGGGAGCGCAGGATCAGCAGGAGATCCCCCCGGCTGTGGGTGCCGGCCTTCAGGGTCGAGAACATCCCCGACTCCGAGACCCGGATGCGCAGGAGGAGCAGGAGGATGCCCATGACCCCACCCAGGAGGTAGGCCATGCGCCAGTCCAGGAACTGGGCCACGAGGGAGGCGGCGATGGCGCCCATCACCCCGATGCCCGCGATGAGCATGGTGCCGTAGCCCCGGGTCTCCTTGGACATCAACTCGCTGACCAGGGTGACGCCGGCGCCCAGCTCCCCGGCCAGGCCGATGCCCGCGATCAGGCGCCAGGCCGCGTACGCCGGCACCGTGTGCACGAAGGCGTTGGCCAGGTTGGCCACGGAATACATCAGGATGGAGCCGAACAGCACCGACAGGCGGCCCTTCTTGTCCCCGAGGATGCCCCAGAGGAAGCCGCCCAGGAGCATGCCCGTCATCTGCATGCTCATGAGGTGGGCGCCGGTCCCGGTCAGGGCCTCCCCGGAGACGCCGATGTCCGTCAGGCTGCGGGTGCGGACGACGGCGAAGAGGATGAGGTCGTAGATGTCGACGAAATACCCGAGGGACGCCAGGAGGACGGCCCCCCGGACGGTCCGGGATGCGGACGGGCTGGACATGCCCGGGGATTATAGGGATAAGTAGCCGCATGAGGATTCCGCTCCTGGCCGCCGTCCTGCTCGCCGGATGCGCCGGACCCTCCACCCCGTCCTCCCCCGCCGCGCCGGCCGTCTACCACGCCACCCTGGCCAACGGGCTGAGGGTGGTCCTCTGCGAGGACGACACCGTCCCGATGCTGGCCATGAAGCTCTCCTTCCGCGTGACCTGGCGGGACGAGCCTCCCGGCCAGGAGGGCATCCGCTTCCTGGGCCTGGCCTCGGTGACCGACCTGCCCGGGCTGACGGAACGGGTGGAGCAGGTGGGGGGCTGGTGGGATCCCACCAACCACTATCCCGAGGTCCGCTCCCAGGACATCGTCCTCTCCCCGCGGGACCTCCCGCTGGGGGTAGGGGTGTTCCGCGAGATGCTGGAGTCCACCACCACGGGCAGCGCACGGGCCGCGGAGCTCTTCCGCAAGGAGCGGGGGGACTACCTGCAGTACATGCGGGCCCAGGCGGCCCCCGACCCCCTGGACGCCGCGGGCTTCGCCGAACCCTTCGCCCACAACGACCCCTCCGGGGTGAAGGAGGCCCTGAACTCCCTGACGGAGGAGGAGTTCCTGGCCTTCCGGGGCCGCCACTTCGCCCCGACCCGGGCGGAGGTGACCCTGGTCGGCGCCTTCCACCCGGCGGAGGCCCTGGCCCTCCTGAAACGGGAGCTGGGAGGCCTCCCGAATCCTCCCGAGGCCATCCCCCAGCCCCAGGTCTTCCGCCGCTTCCTGCCGGGGCGGCGCCGCTGGAACGGGTCCGCGCCAACGCTCCGCGTGGGCTACCCCGTGCCCGCCGCCGTGCCGGCCCTCACCATGAAGGCGGTGTCCCTGGCCCTGAGGGAGGCCCTGACCGAGGTCCCCGAGCTGAAGGCCTGCCAGGTCCGGACCGACACCCGGCCGGGCCAGAGACTGCTGAGGATCGAATGCCCCGGCGCCTCCAAGACCCTCCTGCCCCTGGTCGACAAGCGCCTGGATACCTTCGTCGCGGACCTGGACGAGGCCCGGACCCGCCGGGCCGCGGACAAGGTCCACCAGCTCATGGCCGTCGGCCCGCCGACCCGTTTCGGCAACGTGTACTGGCTGAGCTGGGCCCTGGCCTTCGAGGCCGAGCCCCTGGCCTGGGAGTGGAGGAACCCCTGGACGGAGCTCGGGCGCCTGGCCACCCTGAAGCCCGGGGCCCTGCAGTCGGCCGCCGCCTCCATCCTGGTGCCCGCCCGCCGCCTGGTCCTGGCCGAGGACGTGGAGGCCGCGGAGGAGACGACGGGGGAGGCCGTGGTCGGCCCCCCGGCGTTCCCCTTCCCGGACGAGCCGCCGCCGGCGGAGCCCTCAGCCCCCGGCCCCAGCTACCTCAATCCCCGGGTCCGCCGCCTGGCCGGGGGAAGCCTGTTCTTCCTGGAGAGCCCCGCCCGTCCCTGGTTCAGCGTGGCCGGGATCCTCCCGCGCGGGACCCTGGACCGGGACACCGCGGCCTATGTCGAGCGCCTCGAGAAGACCCACCCCGAGGGGGCGGAGAAGAAAGAGGAGCGCACCCTCGCGCTCCAGGCCGGGGGGGACGCCCTGGTCCTCAAGTTCCAGGGCCCCTGCCAGGACGCGGGGGCCCTCCTGGAGCAGATCCGGAAGATCCAGGCCTGGCTCGGCCAGGCCCCGGCCTCGGGCCCCGGGTGGACCTGGATGGTCTGCGGCCCCGGGCCCGCCGAGGGCCTGGAAGCCGCCTTC
The DNA here is from genome assembly GCA_023261525.1 of Planctomycetota bacterium. GTDB lineage: Bacteria > Planctomycetota > SBBH01 > JAHFOU01 > JAHFOU01 > JAHFOU01. Next base: position 4,551 of record JAHFOU010000117.1, read on the forward strand.
CGTCCCGAGCCCCGGACGCCCGTCGCGGCCGTGCTCGTGCGGCCCGCGGCGCCGGCCTTCCTCGTCCGGATCCCGCTCGGGCGACCCCGGGACGCCGAGTCCCGGGCGGCCGTGCGCCTGCTGACCCGCTGGCTGACCCCGGAGGTCAGGACCCAGCAGCGCTACGGCCCCTTCACCCTGGACCTGCCCAAGATCGAGCCCGCGCCCGAGGACGTCTCCCTCCCGAGGGATGCGGCCGGGGACAGCCTGATCCTCCGCTTCCCGTCCGGGAACCCCCAGGAGTGCCTGGCCTGGCTGAAGGCCGGGGCCGGCACCTCCACCCTGACCCAGGGCCCCATGGACCACCTGCGCGGCCATGCCCTGGCCTCCCTCCTGGGGGATTTCGGGGGCTCCCCCGGGGACGCCCTGCTCGCCGCGGTCATGGCGCCCTGGGAAGGGGGGGCGGATGCCCGGATCTACGACGAGGAGGAGAGCGCCCTGAGGACGATGACCCCGGAACGCTTCCAGGCCGTCATCCGGAGCTGGCTGGAGGGCGCCGCGCTTCCGGAAGGGCCATGAGGGCGAATCCCCTCCTGGCGGCCGCCGCCGCCCTCGCGGCCTTCCTGGCCGTCCACCTGGCCCATTTCGGCTGGCGCCCCTCGGCCCTCTGCGACGTCGGGAGCGAGCCCCTGCGCCAGAGCGAACGCTACCGGGTCTCCGCGGCGCGCAACCTCAGGCCCGGCTTCGTCGTGATGGACGGGAAGGACGCCGGCGGCTACGACGGGCAGTACTACTTCTTCGTGGCCTGCGACCCCCTGGCCCTGCACGCGGAAGGCGGCTGGGCGGACCCCTACTACTGGCAACGCGTCCTCCATCCCGCCCTGGCCTGGATCCTGGGCGGGGGGGCGCCCGAGCGCATCCCCCTGGCCATGGCCGCCGTCACCGGGGGCGCCATCCTCCTGGGCGCCTGGTGCCTGCTGGAGCTGGGATCGGGAGGATGGTGGGTCCTGGCCTACGCCCTGGGCGCGGGCCACCTCTACGGGCTCCAGCGCTCCGTCGGCGGCCCGGCGCTCAGCCTGGCCCTGAGCCTGGCGGCCCTGCTGGCCTGGCGGAGGGGGAGGGTCCTGCCCTGCGCCCTCCTGCTGGCCCTGGCCCTCCTGGCCCGGGAGAGCGCCATTCTCGTGGTGCTCCCCCTGGGGCTCTGGGCCTTCGCCGGAGGGCGCCGGCGGGACGGCCTCCTGGTCCTGCTCTCCGTCCTGCCCCTGCTGGGGTGGAACCTGGTCCTCCGCGCCCGCCTCGGCGGCCTGGGGCTGGCGACCTCGGGGAATCACGTGGGCCTGCCCCTGGCCGGCATGCTGGCGAGGGCCTTCAGCCTCCAGGGCTCGGGCGTGGACTTCTCCGCCTCGAGCCGGGGCCTGGCCAACAACGCCGCCCTCCTGCTCTTCCTGGGCTACGCGGTCTGGGTGGCCATCGACGCCGCACGTTCCTTCCTCCGCAAGGGTCCCACCCTCTGGGGCCTGCTCTACCTGGGCCACGCCCTCTTCTTCTGTTGCCTGGCGAAGGGGCCCCTGGTGGACTTGAACGGGGCCACCCGGCCCTTCCTGCCCGTCCTGCCCTTCCTGGTCCTGGACCGCGCGGGGGACCCGGACCGGGCCCGCTGGGGGGTTCTGGGCGGGGGGCTCCTGCTCAGCGCGGCCGTCCTGGCCAAGACCACCCTGGACCATCCCGAATTCCACCTTTTCTGAAGCGGGAAAGGCCCCGGCGCGTCCTGGATCCACAGGCCCCCATCCCGAGGAGACGGACCATGCGCCACGCCCTGACCTTCGCCCTGCTCGGAACCCTGCTCTGGAACCCCGCGTTGCGCGCGGAAGAGCCCAAGGGGGAGCGGGGGGACTGGACCGGGGCGATCCGCAGGGTGGCCAAGAGCGCCTCCCCGGCGGTGGTGAGCATCCTCACCACCCGCACGGCCACCCAGACCCTCCTCAAGGACGGGGAGCTTCCCGACCCCCTGGAAGGCCTCCCGGAGGCCCTGAAGCGGCGGTTCCGCCAGCGCATGCCCGCCCCGGAGGGGGAGTTCGAGACCCAGGGCCAGGGCTCGGGCGTCATCCTCGACGCCGCCAAGGGCCTCATCCTGACCAACCACCACGTGGTGGACTCCGCCCGGACCGTGAAGGTCCACCTCCAGGACGGGCGGGAGCTGGAGGGCAAGGTGGTCGGCAGCGACCCCAAGTCCGACATCGCCGTGGTCCGGATCGAGGCGGAGAACCTGAAGGCGGCCCCGCTCGGGGACTCGGACGCCATGGAGACGGGGGACTGGGTGGTGGCCATCGGGGCCCCCTTCGGCCTGGAGCAGACCGTCACGGCCGGCATCGTCAGCGCCAAGGGGCGGGGCAACGTGAACGTGATCCATTCCCAGTTCGCCGAGCAGGACTTCCTCCAGACCGACGCGGCCATCAACCCCGGCAACTCCGGGGGGCCCCTCCTGAACCTCCAGGGCGAGGTCATCGGGATCAACACGGCCATCGCGGGAGGCTCCGG
>JAHFOU010000118.1 GCA_023261525.1 Planctomycetota bacterium
GGCACCCGTCAAGGCAGGGGGGATCCTGTTGACAGCTCCAAGATTGGAGAAGATCCTATCCCCATGCCACGCATCACCCCCCTCGCGCTTCTGGCCCTGGCCTTCGCCACCTGCTCCGCTCGCGCCGAGGAGGCGGAGAAGGACTGGAGCCACCACACCGGCAAGATCAGCTTCCTGGTCGGCTATTCGAAGGCCGTCGCCGAGGCCAAATTCTCCGGCAAGCCCATCCTGGCCTTCTGCACCACGACCTGGTGCGGGTACTGCAAGAAGCTGGCCGAGGAGTCCTTCAACGATGATCAGGTCATCGCGGCCGTTTCCGACTTCATCCCGGTCATCGTGGACGGGGACGTCGAGAAGGATGTCTGCACGAAGTTCGGGGTCAACGGCTATCCCAACGTCCGTTTCCTCTCCAGTGAGGAAAAAGTTCTCGGGGAAGTCGGCGGGTACGTCCCGGCGAAGGAGTTCCTGGCCAGCATCAAGGCCGCCCGGGCCAAGCTCAAGGAATGCAAGCCGTCCGAGGCCTACGCCAAGCTCCTCAAGGCCCGCAAGGACCTGGACAGGGCCATGGAGAAGAAGAACTACGCCACCGCCCTGGCCGCGGTGAAGGCCATCGAGAAGGTCGGGCACAAGGGCGCGGAGTCCCAGGCCGCCGCCAAGGCCAAGGAGGAGATCACCGCCCTCGCCAAGGCCGCGCTGGAGCAGGCCGAGGCCCTCGTCTCGGAAGGCAAGAAGGCCGAGGCCCAGCAGGCGTTCGAGAAGGCCGCCCAGGCCTTCAAGGGCCTGCCGGAGGCCGAGGAGGCGCTGAAGCGGACGGAGGCGTTGAAGAAGGAACTCCCCCCCCCGAAGTAGCCGGCCTCAGGACCGGGAAGAGCCCGGGATCGAAGGCAGCCAGGCCCTCGGGCCCCAGGCGCCGCGCCTCGTCCTCGACGCGGGCCGCCCCCTCGAGCAGGCCTTTCACGTCGATGCCCAGGTGCGCGGGGGCGAAGGCCTGAAGCTTCAGCTGGCCCGCCGCGAGAAGGTGGCGGGCCCCCTCCAGGTTGCCGCGCTGGACGTGGCAGCAGCCGATGGCGACCTGGATCAGGCCCTGGTAGAAGATCCGGGCGGCGCCGTTCTCCTCGGCCCAGACGTCCTCCAGGGTCTCGTGGGCCTCGAAGAAGTCCCGGCGGTTGAACTCCTCCATCCCCTTGAGGACGGCGGCCGGAAGGGGCACGCTAGTCCGTGGGGAAGGAGGCCCGGTCGATCTCGGCGATATCGGAAAGGGAGAGGTTCACGGAGGCCGCGGCGACGCTGGCCACGGCGCTTCCGGGCCGGCTGGCCCCGGGGATGGGGATGCAGGCCGGGGACTTGGCCATCACCCAGGCCAGGACGGCCGCATGCGGGGTAGTCCCCAGCCTCTGGGCCACCGCGCGCACGACAGCATGGGTGGGAAGCTTCTTGTTCAGGCGGCCGCCTCCGACGGGGCTGTAGGGCAGGAAGCCCAGGCCCAGCTCCTCGCAGGCCTTAAGCACCCCTGACTGCTCCGCCTCCCGGAAGAAGGGGTTGAAGCGGTTCTGGACCGTGGCCACGGGGACGATGCCGACGGCCGTGCGGATCTGGGCCACGCTCACGTTGGAAAGCCCGACAAGGCGGACCTTGCCGGCCTTCTTCAGCTCCGCGAGGGCCCCGACGGTATCCTCGAAACGGACCTTCTCGTCCGGGGCATGCAGCTGGTAGAGGTCGAGGGTCTCCACGCCCAGGGCCCGCAGAGAGGCCTCGCAGGCTTCCTTCATCCGCTCCGGACGGGCGTCCCGGGTCCAGGCCCCCGCCGGACGACGGAGTCCCCCCTTGGTGGCCACCAGGACCTGGCGCCCCCCCTTCCACTGGCGCAGGGCCTTGGCGATGAGGCGCTCGTTGTGCCCCATGTCGGCGTCGTCCAGGCAGTAGACGTCGGCCGTATCGATGAGGTCCATGCCGGCGTCGAGCGCGGCATGAATCGTACGAATGGCCTCCTCCTCCGAAGGCCTTCCGGCGATGGACAGGGGCATGCCCCCCAGGCCGACGGGGAAGACCTCGGGGCCGTTCTTACCCAGCCTGCGCTTCCTCATGCGAACATCCCCTCCCGATAGGCCGAGAGCCGTCCCTCCACGGCCGAGGCGGCCACGGTCAGGGGAGAGGCCAGGTAGAGCTTCCCGGGGCCGGAGCGGCCCTTGAAGTTGCGGTTGATGGCGGAGACGGTGACCTGGGCGGCCTTCTCGGAGACGCCGGGGCCGCACCCGATGCAGGCCCCGCAGCCCGGCGGGATGACCGTCACGCCGGTCTTCGCGAAGACGTCCAGGTAGCCCTTGCCCCGCGCATAGGCCTCCACCGCCTCCGAGCCGAACTGGATGTAGAAGGCCACGTTCGGGGCCACGCGGCGTCCGGCCTGGAGCGCCTCGCGCATGACCTTGGCGTAGAAATCCAGGTCGTCCTCCTTGCCGGCCGTGCAGGAGCCCCCATAGGCGATGTCGATGGGCACCGCGCCCACCTCCGCCACCGTGGCCCCGTTGGTGGGGTCCGAGGGGATGCCCTTGTCAGGATCCCCGGGCGTGGCCAGCATGGGCTCCACGGCCGAGAGGTCGATGCGGTGCGTGCCGCCCGCGTACTCGGCTCCCGGGTCCGGGACGACGAGGCGTTTCCTTAGCGCGGCCTTGTCCGCGCCGGGGCGCCTGGCGGCGATCCAGTCCACCAGCGCCTCGTCCCCGTCCACGATGCCGGCCCTGGCCGAGCATTCGGTGGCCATATTGGCCAGGGTGGCCCGCTCGTCCGGGGAGAGCGTCTTCAGACCGGGCCCGCCGAACTCCATGGAGCGGTTCAAGGTCTTGGAGGGCTTGGCGAAATCTCGCAAGAGAAGGAGGATGACGTCCTTGGCGGTGACCCCTGGCCTCAGGCGGCCGCTGAACTCGAAGCGGATGGATTCGGGCACCGTGACGAAGGTCAGGCCCGACTGCAGCAACCCGGCGTACTCTGTGGCGCCCACGCCCCAGGCCAGGGCGTTCGATCCCCCGCCCATGGTGGTGTGGGAATCCGTGGCCTGGACGAAGTCCCCCGGGTCGATGAAGGCCTCGCGGGCGACCTGGTGGCAGATCCCCGGCGAGCGGCCGGCCTTCGCCGAATAGTCCCTCACCCCGGTGTGCTTCTGGAAGATGCCCTGCATGTCGCGCAGGGTCTGGATCTTGGTCTTGTAGGGCTGGTTGGCCGTGACCTGGTCGGCATAGAGCAGATGGTCCTCGAAGACAGCGAACTTCTTGGGATCCGCCACGGTGTAGTCCGGGCCGTACTGGTCCTTGAGGAAGGCATGCACCTGGGCCGTGGTGAATTCGTGGGAATAGCCGGCATCCACCTTCACGCAGACCGAGTCGCCGGGCCGGAGATAGACCGGCCCCTTTCCTCCCTGGAGGTGGCCGGCCAGGATCTTCTCGGCCGAGGTCATGGGCCTGGCAGGATGGGAGGGCACGGGGACCTTCACGGTGCCCTGACGGATGGCGTCGGCCAGGGGGAAGAGGCCGCCATGCTCGACCATGAGCTTGGGAACGGGGGCGAAGCCCTTCGTGAAATCCTCCAGCGGGAGGGCTTCCCCGGCCTGGAGGCGCTCCAGCATGGTATGGTCGGCCATGAGGGTGCCGAGGTTGGTGTTGTTGCCGGCGTGGATGGGGGCGAAGGAAGCGGCCACGGCGATGCGGATGCCGCAGAACTTCTCGCACTGGGCGGCGGTCTCGCGGGAGGAGCCGACCCCCTTGCGGTGCCCGGAGACGATGACCTCGAAGTTCCCGTCCATCAGGGCCCGTGGGCTGAAGAGGCGCTTGCCGTCGACGACGAGGCCGGCGTAGGCGTTCTTGGCGATCTCGGCGGGATCCCAGTCGAAGCAGACCCAGGCCGGGGTCATGGCGTCGGTGTTGATGTCGTCGAGGAGGTCGGCGACCTTCAGGTCCTTCATCTTCAGGTTCAGCTCGCCGGAAAGCTGGCGGCGGATGAGCTCGGGATCCTTGGTCAGGAAGAGGACCCGCTTGCCGGGGGTGAGGGAGACGGTGCGGGGGGGCTGCATGCCCGGATTATACGGGAACGGGTCCCTCTTCGATCATCGCTGAGCCGCCTTGACCGCGGGCAAGAACTGGTCCTGGACATATCGCTTGAAGGCGGGCTCCAGGCTCGAGAACTTCCCCACGGCACTCTCGAAATCCGCCGCGGAGATCTTGTCGGGGTACCCCCCGAGAAACCGCCGGAACCCGGGAGCGTACCGCCCATCCTCCCCATGGAACAGGAAGTGGATCCAGGCCCAGGAGAACGCCTCGTTCCGGGTCGCATCCTTCCAGAAATCGGCTTCCTTCAACCCCATCAGACGGGTCAGGCTGTCTTCCTCGCCGCCATTCTCCAGCACCTGGATCATGTCATGGGATTTACCGGAAGTCGCTTGCGCGAACCCCGGAATCACCTGACGCCCAAGCATCGCCTGGCCGAGGTGGTACGAGATGCCCGTTTTCAGCCAGGTCCCCGACGGCTGCGTCGGCTTTCTCGAAGCATCGTACCGGGACAGGACCGGCTGGAGGAGCTGATCCCCCAGCATGATCACCACCTTCATGACCGCGTCCGTGGGCGGCGGCCCCCCGCCCGCCTCCGGGCCGAGGTAGATCATTCCCTCGGCCTCCCCGGTCGCCCCCCGGCACACGCCCACCACGCCGGTGGCGTTGGTGGTCGACAACGCGTCATGACCCAGCCGGTCCAACAGCGCCTTTCGATCCTCGAAGACCTGGATGATGAGAGGAGACGGCGTGGGCCTCAGCTTCCATACCTTGCCATAGAACCGCTGGTAGGCGGCGAATCCGCTCTCCACCAGCGCACCGATCTGCTGGGTGGCCTCCAGGGATTGCGCGCTGTAGATCCTGGCGTGCGGGGTGTCGATCCGGATCTGGCATGGCCAGCCGAGAAGCTTTTGATCGGGAACCCGAAGCTTATCGGCATCCTTGGTGGATATCCAGCGGGTCCCGTAGAAGACCAGCCCCTTGGCCTGGTTCACCTCGTTCTCCTTGGCCGATGCCTCCTCGACCGGAAGCCAGTCCTTTCCGGACTTCTTCTCGTCGAGACGGTCGTGGGCCTGCGCATGGTCGGGATCGGCGAGCACGGCCTTGCGCAGGGCCTCCAGGCGCTGGTCCCAGAGGAGATGCTCCTCGCAGAAGTCGGCGAGCGCCAGCCAGCCCTTGGCGTCCTTCCCAAGCTTCGCGGCCCGGGCGGAAAATTCAGCGGAAGGATCGTGAGGAGGATTCCCCGAGACGGCGGAAACCGCCGCCATCACAAGCACCCCTGTAAGGCATTGGATACGCAACCTGCACCTCCTGGAGACCCTCAAGGCCTGGCCTGCTTGGGCGCGGGCGCCCCCTTCCAGGTGACCTGGGTATCCGGAACGAACCCCTCGCACTCCTCCTCCAGACGGTCGAAGAACTCCGACAGACGCTCTTTGCGGAAGGCAGCGCTGAGGCGCTGCCGGCAGCAGGGGCCGAAGCCCTGGTCCCACTGGTGGGCCATGACGCAGGGGTATTTGGAGACCCCCCATTTGCCGCCGCTGCCCGCGCTGTCGTCATCGGGAAGGCCCCAGAGCGCGTGCCCCATCTCGTGCACGACGACGGCAGGGTCCCAGTTGACCGGCCCCATGGGGATGCTCCCCGAGCCTTCGGGCGTGCCCGTGAAGGCCCTGTCGTAGACCAGGTGCCCCTTGGGACTCCCGACGTCCACCACGACCTCCTGGATGTAGAGCCCTCCGTTCGTGATCCTGAACAGGAGCGCCGAGGCCGCCTCGACCCGGTCGATCAGCCAGGTGCGCTCCTTCTCGTCCAGGACCTGGACCGTCCCGACCTTGAGGAGGACCCCGACGGGCTGGGGCAGGCCCTTGCGCCAGGCCGCCTCGGCCTTGTCGACCTCCTGGGAGAGCGCGGCGGTCTTGGCCTCCTCCACGCCAAGGGCGGCTGCCCGCACGAGGTGCTCCCGGGCCCTCGCGAAGACGCGGTGCCCCAGGCAGGTCTTGGCCAGCGCCAGCTGGGCGGACGGGTCCTTCTCTCCCGCCTGGGCCGCGGCCTCGTACTTCGCGAAGTCCCCCCCGCCTTTCGGGTCGTGCCGGACCACCCTCGCCTTCGGGATCCTGAAGGGGCCGGCGAAGGTCTCCAGCCTGAGCTCCTGGTCCGTGGCCTCGATCAGGCGCCCCTCCAGGGTCCTTCCGGAGCTGAGGACCACGAGGTCGGCGTGAAGGCCCCCCAGGGACAGGCAGAGGACCGCGACGAGGAAGTGTCGCCGGTGCATGACTATTCGCCCTCCCGGCAGGAGGTGACGCGATAGCCCGTGAACGGGGTATAGACCAGGGTGAGGTCGTCCAGGACCGGGGAGTCCAGAAGAGGGGTGTTGTCGTCCACCGGAGTCTGGCGGCGGAAGACGATATGGAACCGGAAGGTGCCCGGCGAAGGCGCACGAAGTGACCAGCACTGCCGGTCGGAGGACCAGTCCGCATCCTGGGTGGACCGGCTTGCCGTCTCCGGCCAGAGATACCCGCTTCCGGCGGGATTCACGGCCTCGAACTCGGCGTAGTCGTCCGGGAGCTCCGCCGGGCGGTACCAGGTCCAGTGGACCCGTTTCAGAAGGCTTCCGGCCGGCAGGGTGATCGGCGCCGTGAACAGGCTCCCCGCCTGGTTGATCGCCGGGGGATCCGTGAGCCGGGTGTAGGCCGAGCCCTTGTAGTAGCGGCCTTCGTTGAAGCGAGGGGAAGCGTAGGAATCCAGGTTCGTGAAGCCTCCGTAGCCGAAGTCGTAGATCGCGACCTCGTCGAACGTCGCGTCAGCCCCGGATCCGACGCGCTGTTGGGAATCGTATCCGGTCGTGAAATCCGCCCCCCCTTCCGGCGTGCGCTTCCCCAGGATGAGCTTGTGGGCCTCCACCACCCCCCCCCATTCGAACGGCGCGTCCTCCGTGATATCCGCGGCCCAGCTTTCCCCCAGGATCGAGGCGTTGTAATACCTCTGGCCCACGTTGGCGGCGGGCGTCCCGCCG
>JAHFOU010000119.1 GCA_023261525.1 Planctomycetota bacterium
GATGGGGCGGTCGAACTGGGAGATCTGGTAGTTCTTCGGGAGGTCGGGATAGAAGTAGTGCTTACGGTCGAACTTGCTCTCGTCGTTCACGGTGCAGTTCAGCACGAGGCCGGCCAGGGCGGCCTTGCGCACGGCCTCGAAGTTGGGCACGGGCAGGGTGCCGGGCAGACCGAGGCAGACGGGGCAGACCTGGGTGTTGGGACGCCCACCGAAGTCGCTCTTGCAGGCGCAGAAGAGCTTGGTCCTCGTCTTAAGCTGGACGTGGACCTCCAGGCCGATGACGGGTTGCCAGGTCGTCGGGCTCACAGGGCGCCCTCCAGGGCCTGCGCGACGGCCAGCACGCGGGCATCCCGTTGGGCCGGCCCCAGGAGCTGGACGCCCAGCGGAAGGCCGGACGCGGTCTTCCCGCAGGGCAGGGCCAGGCCCGGGATGCCGGCCAGGTTGGCCGTCACGGTGAAAACGTCCGAGAGGTACATCTGGACGGGATCCGAGGCCTTCTCCCCGATCTTGAAGGCCGGGGCCGGGACCGGAGGACAGAGGACGAGATCGCAGGCGCCGAAGGCGGCGTCGAAATCCTGGAGGATGAGACGGCGGACCTTGAGGGCCTTCACATAGTAAGCGTCCGTATAGCCCGCCGAGGAGGCGAAGGTCCCCAGGGCGATGCGGCGCTTCACTTCCGCGCCGAATCCGGCGCCCCGGGTGTGGGCCGCATCGCCCTTACGCAGACCGAAGTGGGTGGCGTCGTAGCGGGCCAGGTTGGAGGCGGCCTCCACGGTGGCGACCAGGTAGTAGGTGGGGATGCCCTGGGCCGTGTTCGGCAGGGAGACCTCCACGGCCTTCATGCCCAGGACTTCACAGGCCTTGCGGGCCCTGTCCACGGCGGCCGCACAGGCGGGATCCAGGCCGGCGCCGAGATACTCCTTCGGGAGGCCGATCCGCAGGCCCTTCACGTCCTCCCGTTTCCAACCCATCTCGAAGGAGGTCTGGTCCCGCGGATCCCGGGGCCCCGAGATGACCTTCATCAGCTCCCACGCATCCTCCACGTTCCTCGCGAACGGCCCGACCTGGTCCAGCGAGGACGCGAAGGCGATCAGCCCGTACCGCGACACCGCCCCGTACGTGGGCTTCATCCCCACCACCCCGCAGAGGGCGGCCGGCTGGCGGATGGAGCCTCCCGTGTCCGAGCCCAGGGCCAACGGCGCGAAGCCCGCGGCCACGGCGGCGGCCGAGCCCCCGCTGGAGCCCCCCGGCGTGCGGGTGAGGTCATGGGGGTTTTTCGTGGGCCCGTAGGCCGAGTTCTCCGTCGAGGAGCCCATGGCGAACTCGTCCAGGTTGGTCTTGCCGATCAGGACGGCGTCCGCGGCCTTCAGGCGCTCCACCACCGTGGCGTCATAGGGCGGCCTCCAGCCTTCCAGGATCTTGGAAGCGCAGGTCGTCGGCACGCCTTTCGTGCAGAGGTTGTCCTTGATCGCCACCGGCACGCCGGCCAAAGGCCCAAGCCTGGCGCCGGCCTTGCGCTTGGCGTCCACGGCGTCCGCCGCGGCCAGGGCCTCGGCCTGCATCACGTGGAGGAAGGCGTGGATCTTCCCGTCTTCCGCCTGGATCCTCGCGAGATGGGCCTCGGCCACGGCACGGGCCGTCACCCCGCCCTGGGCCACCTTGTCCCGGATCTCCCGGGCCGTCAGGGTCGTCAGGTCCATCTCAATCCTTGATCTTGGGAACCAGGAAGAAGCCGTCCTGGAAGGCGGGCGCGCCCTTCACGGCCTCCTCGCGGGGCAGGGAGGGCTTCGGCTCGTCCGGCCTCAGGGGCGGGACGGACTCCATCGCGTGGACCAGGGGCTGGACGGAGGCGGTGTCGAGCTTCTGGACCGAGGCCGCCATGTCCAGGACCCGGCGGCAGTCCGTCTCCAGGCGGGAGGCCTCCTCCGGGGGGAGATCCAGCCGGGCCAGGCGCGCGAGATGGACGAGATCGACCTCGGGCACGGCGGGAGTATACACCCGCTTGACCCTTCCCCCTGCCCCGCACTACCCTCTCTCCATGCGCCGTACGGGATCCCTCCTGGCCGCCCTCTGCCTCGTCGCCCTGGCCGCCTGGGCCAAGCCCTGCCCCAAGTGCCAGCAGGAGAACCCGGACGCCTCGCTCTTCTGCCAGGCCTGCGGCCAGAAGTTCATGCCCACGCGCACCTGCCCCGAATGCACCAAGCCCGCCCCCGAGGACGCCCGCTTCTGCGCGACCTGCGGCCACAAGTTCGGCATCAACGCCGCCGACGAGCAGCGTCTGGTGAACGAGGCCCTGAAGGCTCGCGGGGAATCCCTGGCCAAGCTGGAGGCCCTCGCCGCCTTCTACAAGGAGGCCGGGATCCAGGACAAGCTGAAGACCGTCACCGAGGAGCTGGAGGCCCTCAAGGCCCGCTCCGGCCTCCCCGCGCTCAAGGCCAATACGGTGGAGGCCTATGCCGGCGCCCTGGGCGGCAAGGTGGAGAGCCTCCCCGAGGCCGACCAGCTCTTCGACCAGGCCGAGGCCTTCCGCAAGGACCTGGATCCCTTCCGCCGCCAGCCCAACCTGCTCAAGGCCCTGGACCTCTACCAGACCCTGATCCTCAAGTTCCCCCAGAGCGACAAGGTCGACGAGTGCGCCTACTACCTGGGCCAGATCTACGCCTCCAGCTATGTCGGGGACTGGCAGAAGGCCGCCGAGTACTATGAGAAGTGCGTCCTCTGGAACCCCCGCACGGACAAGGACGCCCGCCTGAGGGCCGCCGAGGCCTACGAGAAGGCCCGTAACCGCGAGAAGGCCGCCGAGCTGTACCGCCTGGCCGCCAAGGACGACCCCTCCCCCGAGAACCGGGAGGCGGCCAAGGACCGGCTCCAGCGCCTCCCCCAGCCGTGAGGCGCCTCGCCGCGGCCTGCGCCCTCGTCCTCCTGACGGCCGCCGCCGACACCCCCGCCTCCCCCGCCCCCGTCCTCGTGCGTCTGAAGGAAGGCCGGGAGCTCAAGGCCCTGCGGGTCCGCACGGCCCCGAAGGACATGCTGGAGCTGGACCTGGAGGGCGGGGGCGTCCAGCGCCTGGCCCTGAACGAGGTCGCGTCCATCCGCTTCGGGCGCCGGGCGGAGGAGGAGGTCCGCCGGACCTGGGAGCGCTACCGGGAGAAGCTGGTCCGGATCCGCCAGGACCCCTTCGCCGGCCGCGAGTTCGCCCGCCTTCTCGCCGACCGGAGCGACCTCCCGGGAAGGGAAAGGACCCTGGGCAAGCGCCTGGAGCAGAACCGCCTCCCCCTCCTGGCCATGAACCTGGCCGCCCTGCGCTACGCCCAGGGGAACCTGGCCGGATGCAAGGAGGCCCTGAGGCTGGTGAAGGACCTGTCCACCGCCCCCGGGGACAGGAACCGCCTGGAGGAGGCCTGCGTCCTCCTGGCCGTGCTCCAGCTCCCCCGGACGCTGAGCCTGGACGACGCGGGGGTCTGGAAGGACTGCGACGAGGAGCTGACGGCGGGCCTGAAGAAGGGCGACCAGGAGGCCCTGAAGGACCGCATCCTGGCCATCGACCGGATGGCGAAGCGCTAGACCCAGGCCCACTGGCGGCACGACGCGCAGGGCGGGTCCTTCTCGGGCCAACGTCCGGCGGCATGGGCTGACCTCAGACCGCCCAAGACCACCCCCGCCCACAGCGCCTCCACGGCATCGCGGTCGAGCCGCCCCAGGCCGGGGGCCCCGGGAGCCTCCTCGGCACAAGGGTGCACCGTGCCGTCCGGGGCCGCATAGAGCAGGCGGGAGAGCTTCACGCAGGGGCGGCGGCGTGGCGGGGCCAGGTCCAGGGCCGGGGGCGTCCCGGGGACCACGGCCAGCCAGTCCACCTTCCCCTGCCAGCGGGCCCACCAGGCCGGGAGCTCCCCCTCCGTCTCCCGCCCCAGGACGAACTCCAGGGAAAGGAGGGGTGCCGCATGCCCGATGCGGCGCTGGATGGAGGCCAGGCGCTCCACCGCCTCCTCGCCGCCCGGGCGCAGGGTCACCACGTCCACGGGCAAGGCCATCAGGGCTTCGCAGGCGGCCTCGTCCAGGCCCGCGCCGGCGGTCCTCAGGTGGAGACCATAGGCGGGCGAGGGAAGCAGGAACTCCTTCCAGCGCGGATGCGCCAGGGGCTCGCCCTTCACGCCCAGGGTGACGGTGCTGTCCCCGGCGGCGGCCAGCCCCCCCAGCCAGCCCCGCCAGGCTTCCGGCGTGGGCGTGCCCAGGTCCGCGAGGATCTCCCGGGGCAGGGTCCCCCGCCAGAGGGCGGGGTTCGCGTCCAGGTGCTCCACGGCCGCCAGGGCGTCCAGGTCGGAGCCGCGGCGCTTCTCCTCGGCGGCCAGGGCCTCGCCGAGGCGCCAGAGCCGGGGGCTCTCGCAGCTCAGACGATAGACGCTGTTGCGCACCTTCTCCCCGGCGTCGAAATGGCAGTCCGTGCGCTGGGGGTCCATCCCCTCCTGGCCGGGCCTCACCATCAGGGCGTTGCGGGGCGTGAGCCCGCCGCGGGCCATGGTCGAGAGGAACTCGGGGTGGTAGGCCGTGCCCAGCAGTCCGGGCGGGGCCTGGGCGAAGGTGAACTGGAAGCTGGTCCGACGCCTCAGGTGGAGGTCCACCAGGGAGGCATTCAAGACCGGATCCAGGAAGGGCGCGTGGGAAGGCAGGTGGAGGACGGCGTCGGCCTGGAAACGCTGGCAGGCCTCCCAGAGCGCGGCCGGGGGCCCCTCCTCGTCGAAGGCCGTGCTCCAGGCGATGCCCCCCCGCCAGCCGTCCAGGGCCCACTTGCGGGACTTCCTCAGCCAGGCGCGCTGGGGGACGTCCTGGGCCTCCGTGGGCATCAGCTCGCAGCGCGAAGGCAGGGCGAACCCCCTCAGGCGCTGGGCGTCCTGAGGCGAGGCCAGGATCACCAGCTTCTCGAAGGCCGTGCAGGCCAGGGCCCGGCGGATCACCCTCAGGAGCAGGACCTCCCCGGCGAAAGAGTCCAGCAGGCGGCTGGGCAGGCCCAGGCCGTTGGCCTTCAGGTCCACCCAGAGGCAGGCGATGACCTTATGGGCCATCAGCCCAGCCGGATGCGGGCGAAGCGGCGCTTGCCCACGCGCAGGACGGAGCCGTCCTTCAGGACCACCTTGGCCTCGGGGTCGGAGACGACCTCGGCGTCCACGGAGACGGCCCCCTGGCTGACGAGACGGCGGGTCTCGCTGTTGGAGGCGCTGAGCTTGGCCTCGGCCACCAGCTTCACGATCCAGATCCGGCCCTCGGGCACGGTGCCGGGAAGGAAGCGCACCTCGGGCATCTCGTCGGGAAGCTCCTTCTTGGAGAAGATCCGGTCGAACTCCCCGGCGGCGGCCTTCGCGGCCTCCTCGCCATGGTACATCCGCACGATCTCCCGGGCCAGGGCCACCTTGGCGTCCCGGGGATGGCCCTTGGGCATGTCCAGGTCGGTCAGCAGGGAGAAGTACTTCTCCATCAGGGCATCCGGCACGCTCATGAGCTTGCCGAACATCTCCTTGGGCGCCTCGTTGAGGCCGACGTAGTTCCCGTAGGACTTGCTCATCTTGCGCACGCCGTCCAGGCCCTCGATCAGGGGCAGGGTGAGGCAGACCTGGGGCTCCTGGCCCGCCTCGCGCTGGAGGTCGCGGCCGACCATGAGGTTGAAGGTCTGGTCGGTGCCGCCCAGCTCCACGTCGGCCTTCACCATCACGGAGTCGTAGCCCTGCATCAGCGGATAGAGCATCTCGTGCAGGCTGATGGGGGTGCCGGCCTTGAAGCGGTTGGAGAAGTCGTCGCGCTCCAGCATGCGGGCGACCGTCATCTGGGAGGCCAGCTTCAGGATGTCGGTGAAGGTCATCTTTCCGAACCAGGTCCCGTTGAAGGCGGTCTCGTAGCCGGGATTCAGGACCTTGCCGGCCTGGGCGAGGTAGCTCGTGAGGTTGGCCTGGATTTCCGCTTCTCCAAGCATGGGGCGCGTGGAGTTTTTCCCGGAGGGGTCGCCGACGCGGGCGGTGTAGTCGCCGATGATGAGGACGGCGGTGTGACCGGCGTCCTGGAACTGCCTCAGCTTGCGCAGGCCGACGGTGAAGCCGAGGTGGAGGTCAGGGGCCGTGGGGTCCACGCCGAGCTTGATGCGCAGCGGCTTGCCCCGGGCGAGCTTCTTCTTGAGCTCCTCCTCGGTGGTGACCGTGACGGCGCCGCGGAGAAGCTTGGCAAGGGGATCGGAGGCCATGGCGGTGCCAAGCTTAAGCCCGACGGCATGCGGGAGCCAACGGATTCCTCTCCGGCGGGCCTGCCTGGAAAGAGCCCTGGGAGGGGGATATACTGGGAGGCGTCATGCCCTACCACCTGACCCTGTCCCCTGTCCAGCTGGACGCTTTCTGCCGGCGCTGGAAGATCGCCAGGCTGGACCTGTTCGGTTCGGCCCTCCGGAACGACTTCCGGCCCGACAGCGATGTGGACATCCTCGTCAGCTTCTCCACGGGTGCCCGGTGGGGGCTCCTGAGCTTCGTGAGGATGAAGGAGGAGCTCTCCGCGCTCGTCGGGCGCAGGGTGGACCTGGTCAGCCGCCGGGCGGTGGAGGGCAGCGAGAATCCCCTCCGGCGGGCGTCCATCCTGGACAGCGCACGGCCCTTGCATGTCTCCGGATAGGGCGATCCTCCTCGACATCCTGAAGGCCGCCCGGCTCGCCGCGGGCTTCGTGGCGGGAATGGACCAGGCGGCATTCGCCCAGGACCGCAAGGCCCAGTCCGCCGTGCTCTACCAACCGATGGTCGTGGGGGAGGCCGCGAAACGCCTCTCCGAGCCCTTTCGTGCCGAGCACTCCGGGATCGCCTGGAAGGAGATCGCCGGGATGCGCGACGTGCTCATCCACGACTATGACGACGTGGACCTGCTGATCGTCTGGGAGTCCGCCACCCTCGAGATCCCCGCCCTGATCCGGCAGATCGAGCCGCTGGCCCGATAACGCCTCAGGCGCCGAAGCCGTTCGCTCCGGGAGGCGGCCAACAAGGCCGCCGCCCTAATACGCAT
>JAHFOU010000120.1 GCA_023261525.1 Planctomycetota bacterium
CCAAGGTGCGAGTGCAGGTCGATGAACCCGGGCGTGAGCGAGGTGCCACGGGGGAGTTCCGTCACTTTCGCCCCGGCCGGGACCTCGAGCCCCGCACCGCAGGCGACAATGCGTCCCTCGGAGACCAGCACCACGCCGTCCTCGACCCAGCGGCCGTCGGGAAGGAGGAGCCGGGCCCCCTTGAGGGCGGTCAGCTCCGCCGGGTTGCCGGTCCAGCCGAGGCAAGCGAGCGCCAGGAGCGCGATCGCGGGACGCATACTAGTCTTTGCGCCTCTCGTAGACCGTCTCGCCGTCGAGGATCGTGCGTTCGACGACGGTCTCGGGGTCGAAAGGGTCGCCCGAGAGCACGACAAGGTCGGCCGCCTTGCCCTTCTCGATCGATCCGTGGGTCTTGTCAAGGCCCAGAACCCGGGCCGCCTCCAGGGTCACGGCGGCCAGGGCGGTCTCGGGTTTGAGCCCTCCCGAGCAGGCCAGGGCCGCGGATTCGAGGAGGAAGCGGGTGCCGCCCGGGCCGGGGTGTCCGGCCCTGTCGTCGCCGAAGGAAGCGATGGCCAGCGGGGAGCCGGCGCGGACCAGGGCCCCGGGGAGGCCGACGGAGTGGTTCAGGTAGTCCACCTGGGGAATGCCGTATCGGAACATGGGGCCCGCGATGACGGGGATTTTCGAGGCGGCGATGGCCTCGGCGGATCCGGTGCCGTCGGTGGCATTCTCGAGGATCGCGCGGAGCTTGAAGTCCTCGGCGAGTTTGAGGGCCAGGAAGATGGCATCGGGCGTATGCGCCTCGATCCGCACGGGCAGCGGGTTTGACGGGTCCAGGGCGCGCAGGAGGACTTCGTTCCTGCGGTCCATGCGGACCTTCTGCGGCTCGGCGGGGCTCGCCCCCGTCTTGGCCGTCTCCTTCTGCCTGGCATCAAACTCGGCCAGGTCCTTCCTGTACTTCTCCCGGGCCTTCTGGTATTGACGGGCTGCTTCGAACGCAGCCCGGATCTGCTGGTACGCCTCGTACCTTTGGGCGGTGCTGGAGGTCTCAGGCTGGGATGCGAGAGAGACCTTGAGCGCGGATTCGTTTGCGAGGATCCTGTGGACGGGGGTGGGCCGGAGGGTTGCCCCGAGGCCCTGGATCGGCCCCGTTCCCGGGGGGGAAAGGTGAACGGTGGTGACCCCGTAGCGCAAGGCCTCCTGCGTGTCCGGCAGATAGTGGTCGAGGGAGTCGAGGACACTCTGTTCCGCCGCCCCAGGGCTCCTCTCCCCGGCGGCGAGCATCAGTCGCGAGGCTGAGTCGATAAGGCCGGGAATGACCGTCCGACCCGGGAGGTCCAGCACGACGGCGCCCACGGGGATAGCCAAATCCTTCCCCACCGCATGGATTTTTCCGCCCTGGAGGATGACGGTTCCGTTCTCCAGGGGCGTCCCATGCCCGGTAAAAAGACGCCCCGGCCGCAGCACCAGGAAAGGCTGCGCAGGCTTATCCTGATGGGGCAAAACAGACGGAGTTTCTTGTTCAAAGGAAGCTTCGCTGCGGCCAATGCCGACAAAAAGGCCCATGAGGAGGCAATGAAGCAATCGCATGCCGTGGGTCCCCGTTCCGCAGGACTGCATCCCGCCTCCCCGCTCGGGAGGCCACCCCAGCGAACGCTATCTGCTGAGCGCAAATAGCTTATCGACATTGATACGGAGCCCTGCACAACTAAGTTTGCCGCCGGACAACTCATCGAAGCCATGAAACGGACGGTGTGTTTTATGGCAGCTTGGGCGGCTTGAACTTCAGGAGGGGCACCCTCTGGGGGTCCAAATCGGGGGGATTGTCCTCCGTGAGGAGCTTGTGAAGCGAGCCGTTCATCCTCCTCACGAAGTTCTTCAGGTTGACGCCCCAATAGGCGTCCGGATAGGGCTCCAGGCGTGAAAGGGCGAGGCGGAACCTGGAGCGAGCCCCCTTGAAATTGCGTCTCCCATAGTGATGGAGCGCCACGGCGCAAAGGATGAGCCCCTGGAGGAAGTGCTTCTCCTCCCCGAACCGCTCAAGCCACAGGGATTCCCAGGCGTCGTGGGCGGCATAGAAATCCCTGCGATTGAAATGCTCGATCCCCTCCAGGAACCGCGGGTCGTCCCCAGCCATAAAAGGGACCGTCCGCTTTATGGTTGAGGTCTGGAGGCGGCCAGTGAAGCCGCGGACAGGGCCAACAGGGAAAAGCCGAGGAGGATGTTGGCCCCGACCACTCTGACCGACCAGCGATGGAGGGAATCGAAGCATGCCCTGGAGGGGTGTCCTGGGGCGAGTTCCTGGAAGTCGGGGATCGCCGAGCGTTCGGCGGCAATGCGTGGGGAGATCCCAAAGGCGTGGATGGAAAACAGGAGTGCCATCAGCACCGAGAGCGCCACCCTGGCGACCCCCGCCCGGCCTCCGAAGTGGAACTGAAGCATGAGGGCCCCGCCCACCACGAGTACGGCGCAGACCCCCTCCACCCATGCGAACCCCCGGAGGATGGTCCCGAAATTGACTCCGGCGTGGGGGCGGTCCGTCTTGAACAGGAGCGGTGCCACGACGAAGGACAGAGTGGCCAGACCTCCTACCCAGAGGCCCAGCGCGACAAAGTAGACCGCCGAGACGGTCTTGATCACTTCAAGGCCGCCAGGATCTCGTCATCCGTGGGCATGCCGTACTTATGAAATTTGATGATCCCATCGGGCCCCACCAGCACTACGGTACGCCGGACGCCGCCCCCCTTCTCCGCACCATAGGCCTTGGACATCTCCAGCTTCTCATCGGCCAGGATCGGAAACCCGAATCCGAACGTAGCGCAGTAGGCTGCATGTGCTGCCGGCCCCGCACTGTTGACGCCGAGAATGGCTGCCCCCGCCTTCTCGAATCTTGCCTTGTCGTCCCGCAAGGCGGAGAGTTGCTTGTTTCAGCCTGGAGTGTCGTTCATGCAATAAAAGACCAGGACCAGATGCCGCCCTTGGAAGTCCTTGAGCGCGTAGGTCTTCCCGTCTCCGGAGGCCAGGGAGAAATCAGGCGCTTGTTTCCCTGTCACTTGAAGGCCTCCCGTAATGCGTCTTCCGCCGCCACCGAGCACGCTTCCTTCCCCTCCGGAAGCCCCCCCAGCAGGGCAAGCACATCCGAATTCTTCAATCCCCGGACCTCTTCAACACCCCGCCCAATGATGAGCTCGGTCAGGGCCGAGCTTGACGCAATCGCCGCGGCGCATCCGAATGTCTTCGCACGCGCCTCCGTGATCAATCCATTTTCCACGCGAAGGGTCAGCTTGACCATGTCCCCGCACGCGGCGTTGCGCACGCTGGCCGAATGGGTCGGGTTCCTGACCTCCCCCGTATTCCGGGGATTCAAGAAGTGGTCCATGGCCTTGGGGTTGTACCCTTCGAACGGCATTGGCGTTATGCCTGGATGGGCCCAGAGTCAGCGGGCAAGTTCTTCCGCAGGAATGGGTTGGCGGCCCTGGAACCCCTCCTCAAGGTGGTGATAGTACTCAACCGCTCTTTCCCCCCGCTTCCAGCACAGGAAAACAAGCCGCCCCTCGATCACCCCGTAAAAATCAACAAGGCCCTGGTCGAGGCTCTTGACCAGGGTCTCCATCTCCGCAAATTTACGATTGACCGCGTCAAAATCCTTCTTTGATTGCTCGATCTCATCAAGGTAATGCGTGTATTCACGGTGATCGGGAGTCGTTTCCGCCCGCACTTCATCCCCCCAAAGCAGTTCAAGGACATCGACCTTTCCCTTGATGTGCTTCAGGCGGGCGCGCAGGCGGTCTACCTGCTCGAAAATCTTCTCGAGGTCCGGAATCAGACTGGACGCATCCCGCGCGATGTAGATCTTCGGACCCATATAACCCAATATAGCGGTGGGCGAAATCGATTTAAAATAAAAGGAGCCAGGCCACCATTTCGAGGGGGTTGCCCTGTCAAGAGCGGCCTGGCCCTGGAGAGAGGGGGAAACAGATTTTGGGCTCGCGCGGCCAAACATATGTGCTAGGCACTCTATACTAGTTTGGCCTACGCGCCCCCTAAGCTTGAGCCCCCATGCCCAGCCGGGTTATGCCCCAGATTCAAGCGTCTGCACGTCCCTATGATCGGCAAAAGCCGTACTGAAACTTGACGCACCCGACACTCAAAGAACAGAAATCTTTCCCGGCAGCCATGCTGGCTGCCCGCGGGTGGAAGCGGGACTACCGGCCTCCCCCCAAAGTTTCTCGCTCTCTCTGACCGTTTCCTCGCCCTCCGACATCACTACTCCCTGGGCCTCCCTTGAGGCCTTTTCACTAAGCTGAGTATACCAGAAGCTCACCCGGTGTCAACACAAAAACGCTCGAGCCCAAGGGGTTATTCCTGTCCGAGTTTCCACAACAATTATACGACAAACCCCCATACTTTGAGGGCAAATTCCGTGCCTGCAGGAGGCCTGCCACGCAAGGAAAATTCTCCCCGCTCCGAACCTTCCACGCCATTCTTCCCCCGGGACCGGCTCCAGCCGAAATGACGGTTTCCCTCCGGCGGAAGTGATCGCCCTCCTCATCTGGGCGGAAGCCGTCCCCCCAGTAGCCCGGCAGGTGCATCCACCTCGACCGCCTTGCGCGGTGATGCCTCGCCCGAAACCAGGCGGATCCTGGAACGAGGGAGGCCGAGCGCCTTCGCAAGCAAGTCCAGGACCATTCGGTTCGCCTTCCCGCGCTCCGGCGGCGCCGTCACGGCGATCTTCAGGCGATTCCCCACCCACCCCACAATGCGGTCCCGGGAGGCCCCGGGAACGACCTTGAGCGGGAGGCGGAACATGCCGCCTCCTATTTCTCCCGGTAGCCCATGGCCAGCTGGAGCAGGTAGCAATTGTCCAGGCGGCGCTTCACCGAATCCTGGGGCTTGGAGTCGACGACCTTGGGGTGCGACCTGTGCATGTCGGCCAGCTCGTGATACCGGCGTGTCGCCTCCCGAACCTCGCGCGCCGCATACTGCAATTCCGCCAGCCGGTACAGGCACTCCCCGTTCTTCACCTGGGGGAACTCGGGGTGGTTCGCCAGCAGGTAAGCCAGGTGCCCGCGCGCCTCCGGCACATTGTGGAGCCCTTCCTGGTAGGCGACCGCCAAGGTCCAGATGCGTTGCGGGTCGTCCTGCCCGCTGCGGACATCCTCCCTGAGCTTGGCGATGCGCTTCTCCTCCTGCGGGAAGACCGTCTCCCCCCAGAGAGCCAGGTACCCCTTCATCTCCGTCCACCACTCCTCCTCCTTGCCCTCGGCCGTCAGGAAGATCTGACTCCCTTCGTTTCGGATGTTTTCGGCCCCCTTCGGGTCCTTCGTGACCACGGCATTCCGGTACAACTCCGCATAGACCACCCCCAGAAGAGGCAGCCCCTCCCGGCCGGCATCCTTCTTTCGGAGCGCCCCCTGGGCCAGCCTTCGGGCCTCCAGGTACTTCTCCTTGGACTGGCGCCAATCGCCCGACGCGCCGTACACGCTGCCCAGGTGAAAGTTCCGAAGGATCGGGTCGTCCATCCGGGTGATTCGGCTGACGATGTCAAGCTGGGCCTTCCGGGCCGCCGACTGCTCGTCCTGAACCTTGGCCAGCAGGGCCCGGAGGACGTCCTCCTTCATGCTCTTCTTGAGTCCCTCGCCGCCGTCCTTGTCGATTTTCTCGAGATGCTCCCTGATCGCATCTTGCGACGCCTGATAGGCCTGCGTCTTCGAGTATCGCCTCCTGAGGACGTCGATCTCCGCCCGTGCCGCCTGGAAGGCGCTGCTCCTCATGAGCGCGTCCAGCCTGCCCAGTCGCTTCTTCGCTTCGATCTCGTCGCTCTCGGCCGATTCACCCAGGCTGATCCGGTCCAGGTACTCGTTGCAGAAGGTCCGCACCGCCTGCGAGGCCGGATGCGACGGGTTGGCCTTCAGCGCGGTGAGAACCATGTTGAGCTCTTCCGCAGCCTCGTCATACAGGCCGAACTCGAGACACGCGGCTGCAAGGTCGCACTGCTCGTTGGGGTCCCGGGCCTGGGGATCCTTTCCATACTTCCACTGTTTGTGAATGAATTCATAGAATGCGGGACCGTCCAGCTCCCCCCAGGCCTTGGCCACCGTGCCTCCCGACTTGAGGGTGACGGTGAACGACTTGTCGTCGGCCTCCGTGATCGTACCGTCGTACATGCCCGCCTGGTACTCGCGGCGGAATCCCGCGGGGCTCTTCCCGCCCGGATCGTTGATGGTCTTGATGAGGGTCTCCTTGAGACGGACCACCCTCTCCAGCTCGGCGACCCGGCGCTCCAGCCGTGGTTTGAACTCCTCCCCCGCGTTCGCGTCCCGCACCGCCTTCATCTTCTGGAGGGCCCCCTTGAAGTCATGCTTCTGGGAGAGGGCGTACGCGACCGCCGATTCACGCGAGAACGCCTCGCCCGCCTTCTTCCTCTCCTCGGCCAGCCTTGCCTGCTCCCGCAGCTCCTCGTCCCGGAGCTTGTTGGAAAGCTGCACTCTCAGGGAATTCCTCAGTTCGGACGCCTCCTCGGCCACCTCTCGGACGGACGTCTGCACCACGGCCCCCACCAGCTCGATAGCCGCCGCATGCTTCGCCTCGGAGACGAGGGCCTCCGCCTCCTTCTTCACGCCCTCCCAGGCGGAGCGCGCAGCCGTGGCCACGGCCTGGAGGTCAAGAGCCGCCATCTGGCCCACCAGGAGCCCCGCGTAGCGGTCCTCGGCGAACGGGCATTCCAGGGCGGCCTTCTTGGCCGCATCCTGGAAGGCGGTGAGGCCCTCCGCGGCGTCCTTGAACCGCTTCTGTTCCCGGGCCTTCCGCGCCGCCTCCAGGGCCTTCTCGTATTCCGTCCTCTGTCGGTCCACGTTCGCGCGCCATTTCCGGATGTGCGCCGCGCGCGCCGCAGCCTCCTCGGCCGACCCGGTGTCCTTGTTCTCCGGCGCCTGCGCGAACGCCTCGTACGCCGAGGCGGCCAAGTACGCCCCGGCAAGTTCCGGCTTCCTGGCCTGGAACGATTCCGCCACC
>JAHFOU010000121.1 GCA_023261525.1 Planctomycetota bacterium
TGGCCTTGCGCAGGGTGTCCGCCTCGGCCATGGTGAAGCCGGCCAGGCGGTTGGCGATCTGCATCACCTGCTCCTGGTAGACGATGACCCCGTAGGTGGGCTTGAGCACCGGCTCCACCAGGGCGTGGTAGTAGTCCACCTTCCCGCGGCCGTGCTTGCGCTCGATGAAGGTGTCCACCATGCCGCTCTGCAGGGGCCCCGGGCGGAACAGGGCGATGGCGGCGATGACGTCGTCGATGCGTCCCGGCTTGAGGCGCATCATGAGGTCGCGCATCCCCGCGGATTCGCATTGGAACACGCCCGCCGTCTCGCCCCGGGCCAGCACGGCGTAGGCCTTGGGATCTTCCAGGGAAAGGTGCTCCAGGTCCACGGTCGTCCCGGTCCGCTCGCGGACCAGCTCCACGCAACGCGAGAGCAGGGTCAGCGTTTCCAGCCCCAGGAAGTCCATCTTCAGGAGGCCGATGCGCTCCATGGCCTCCATGGGGTACTGGGTGAGCACCCCGCGGTCCCCGCGGTACAGGGGCACGTAGGCCGAGAGCTCCCGGTCCGCGATGACCACCCCCGCGGCATGGGTGGAGGCGTTGCGGCAGAGCCCCTCGACGCGCAGGGAGAGCTCCAGGAGCTCGCGGAAGCGCTCGTCCCCCTCGAAGGTGGCCTTGAGCTCCGGATCGGCCTGGATGGCCTTGGAGAGGGTCTGGTCCGGCCCGACGGGGATGCGCTTGGCCAGGCCGTCGATGTCTAGCAACGGGATGTCCAGCACCCGGCCGACGTCCCTCAGGGCCGCCTTGGCCGCCATGGTCCCGAAGGTGATGATCTGGGCAACGTTCTGGGGACCGTACTTCTGGCGGACGTACTCCAGCACCTCCTCGCGGCGTCGCTGGCAGAAGTCGATGTCGATATCCGGCTGGGTCACGCGGCTGGGCTCCAGGAAGCGCTCGAACAGGAGCTCGTAGCGCATCGGATCCACCGAGGTGATCTTGAGCGAGTAGGACACCAGGCTCGAGGCGGCCGAGCCGCGCCCGGGGCCCACCGGGATGCCCTTCTCCCGGGCGAAGCGGATGAAGTCCCAGACGATGAGGAAGTAGTTCGTGAAGCCCATCTTCTCGATCACGGAAAGCTCGCGGTCCAGGCGCTCCAGGAGGACCGGGGTGGGCTTCCCGCAGCGGTCCTCCAGCCCCTTCAGGCAGAGGGCGCGCAGGTGCTGGGCGTTGGGGACCGGGATCCCCGTCCGGAAATCGGGCAGGTGCCACTGCCCCTTCGGAAGCTCGAGATGGCAGAGGTCCGCGATCTCCCGGGTGGCCGTCACGGCCTGGGGGATCTCCCAGAAGAGCTCCTGCATCTCCTGGGCGCTGCGCAGGTGGAACTGGTCCGTCGGGTAGCGCGGGCGGTCCACCTCGCTCCGGAGCCGTCCCGTCCCGATGCACACGAAGACGTCATGGGCCCGGGCATCCTCCCGGGTGAGGTAGTGCACGTTGTTCGTGGCCACCAGGGGGATCCCGGACGCCTGGGAGAGGGCGACCAGACCCCGGTTCACGTCCTTCTGGACCTCCGTGCCCTGGTCCATGATCTCCAGCCAGAAGCGCCCGCCGAAGCACTGGCGGTGCCAGTCGGCGGCCTCGCGCGCGGCCTTGGCATCCCCCTGCCTCAGCGCGTGGGGGATCTCCCCGCTCAGGCAGCCGCTCAGGGCCACCAGGCCCTCGGCGTGCTTCGCGAGGAGGGCCTTGTCCACGCGGGGATGCTCGTGATGGAAACCCTTCAGGTGGGACAGGGAGACGAGCTGGAGGAGGTTAAGGTAGCCCCGCTCGTTGCAGGCCAGGACGGTGAGGTGGAAGTCCCGGCGGCCGCGGAGGCGGGCCTCGGGATCCTCCATGGCGCCGGCGGAGACGTAGAGCTCGCACCCGACGATGGGCTTGATCCCCGCGTGGATGGCCTGGTCGTAGAAGGCCAGGGCCCCGAAGAGGTTGCCGTGGTCGGTCAGGGCGACCGCCGGCATCCCCAGCTCCTTCACCCGCTTGAGGAGCCCCTCCAGGCTGCAGGTGGCGTCCAGCAGGGAGTAGTCGCTGTGGACGTGGAGGTGGACGAAGTCGGCCTTGGTCATGTCCGCATGATACGGCTAGAATCCGGGGGATGCCAGCCAAGCGGATCACCATCCTGGGATCGACCGGATCGGTGGGCCGAAGCGCCCTTCAGGTGGTCAGCGCCCTGGGTCCCGGCTACCGCGCGGTGGCCCTGGGCGCCCAGCGGAGCTGGGAGCCCCTGCGGGAGCAGGTCCTGTCCCACAAGCCCCTGCGGGTGGCCCTGGAGGACTCCGGGGCCGCCCGATCGCTCAAGGCCAGCCTGAACGGCAGTTCCCCCGAGATCCTGGACGGGCCGGGCTCCCTGGCCGGGCTCATCCAGTCCGGCGAGACGGATCTCGTGCTCGTCGCCGTCGTTGGCGCCGCCGGACTGGCCCTGGCCCATCGGGCCCTGAGCCTGGGCATCCCCGTGGCCCTGGCCAACAAGGAGTGCATGGTGGTCGCGGGCGGCCTCCTGACGGCCCTGTCGAGGAAGACCGGTGCGGCCCTCCTGCCCGTGGACAGCGAGCACAATGCCGTCTTCCAGCTCCTCCAGGCCGGCCGCAAGGAGGACGTGGACCGCATCACCCTCACCGGCTCGGGCGGCCCCTTCCGGGGCTGGACGCCCGAACGCATGGCCAAGGCCACCGTCGAGGAGGCCCTGAAGCATCCCACCTGGAAGATGGGCCCCAAGATCACCATCGATTCCGCCACCATGATGAACAAGGCCCTGGAGGTGATCGAGGCCCGCTGGCTCTTCGACCTCCCCCCCGAGCGCATCGAGATCCTGGTCCACCCCCAGTCCATCGTCCACGGCATGGTCTCCTTCCGTGACGGGGCCGTCCTGGCCCACCTGGGCCACCCGGACATGCGCGCGCCCATCCAGCACGCCTTCACCTGGCCCGCGCGCTCCGCGCAGCAGGTGAAGACCCTGGACCTGGCGGACGTGGGCACCCTGACCTTCGAGCGTCCCGACCCGGTCCGCTTCCCGGCCCTGGCCCTGGGCCGCCGGGTGGCGGGGACGGACGGCACCGAGGCCGCCGTCCTCAACGCCGCCAACGAGACGGCGGTGGAGGCCTTCCTGGCCGGACGCATCCCCTTCCCGCGCATCGTCGCGGCCGTGGACGAGGCCCTCTCGGCCCATGCCCCGAAGCGGACCCCGGCCCTGGAGGACCTGATCGAGGCCGATGCCTGGGCCCGCCGCGTGACCGCCGGGGCCTGCGCATGAGCACCGTCTTCCACGGCCTGGGCATCCTCCTCGGGATCGGGTTCCTGATCTTTGTCCACGAGCTGGGCCACTTCTCCGTGGCGAAGTGGTGCGGGGTCCGGGTGGACCGCTTCTCCCTGGGCTTCGGGCCCACCATCTTCGGCTTCCGTCGGGGCGAGACCGAGTACGTCATCTCCTGGATCCCCCTGGGCGGCTACGTGAAGATGGCCGGAGAGAATCCCGGGGATCCTGTCCTCGGATCCCCGGACGAGTTCGCCGCCAAGCCGGTCTGGCAACGCGCCGCCATCGCCGTGGCCGGCATCACGATGAACGCGATCTTCGCGGTGCTGGCCTTCTCCCTGGCCTTCCGGATGGGCGTGGAATCCATCCCCCCCGTGGTGGGCGCCCTGGAGCCTGGGTGGCCCGCCTGGAAGGCCGGGCTCCAGACGGGGGACCGCATCCTGAAGGTCGGGGACAGCCCGGTGCTGACCTGGGACGAGTTCTTCGAGGAGGTCGCCCTGTACCGGGCCGAGCGGGTCCCCCTGCGCATCCGCCGCACCGGGCCGGACGGGATCAGCACCGAGACGACGGTCTCCGTGGCCCGGAAGCTGGCTCCCGGCCTGGGCATCCACCTGATCGGGGTCCTGCCGCCCAGCGGGATGACGGTCGAGGCGATCCAGAACCCCTCCCCCGCCGCCGCCGCAGGGATCCTGAAGGGGGACAAGGTAACGGGGGCGGACGGGAAGACCCTCGCGAGCTGGAGGGATCTCGAGCGCCTCCTGGCCCGGAAGGCCGGCCAGGAGGTCGACCTCCAGGTGGACCGCCAGGGCGCGCCGAAGAACCTGCGCCTGAAGCCCTGGACGGTATGGACCCTGGGCGTGGAACCCAGCCGCCGCGTCCTGCTCGGGGAGGTCACGGAGGCGGCGGCCCACGCGCTCCACCCGGGCGACCAGATCCTGGCCGTGGACGGGGTCGACCTCAAGACGACCGATTCCCTGGTCCGTGCGGTCAACCAGGGGGAGGCCCATCCCCTGAAGATCACGGTCCGCCGCGCCGGCAAGGACGGCAAGACCGAGACCGTGAGCCTGGAACCCGTGGAGGCCCCCGGTGAAGGCCGCCGCCTCCTGGGCGTGACCCCCCAGGGGGAGCCGGACCACGCCGTGCTTTCGGACGACCTCCCCCAGGACGACGCCGCGGCCCAGGCGGGCCTCAAGGGCGGCGACATCCTGATGAGCCTGGAGACCTCCGATGCAGGCAAGGGCAACATCCCCATCTCCTGCTGGGCCGACCTGGAGGCCGCCCTGGCCCTGCCCCGCAACGGCCGCTTGACCCTCCACTACATGCGGCGCCGGGAGGCCATGACGGCGGTCCTGGAGGCCCCCTCCGGCGCCTCCGCCCTGGATCTCGGCCTGAGGCCCGCCGTCATCATCGGGGAGGTCCGTCCCGGATCCCCGGCGGCGGTGGCGGGCATCCTTCCGGGGGATCGCCTGCGCTTCGTCCGCCTCTCCTCCCCTCCCGTGGAGCCCCCCGGCCTGGCGGTCTCCGTCTCGGACTGGGACAGCATGGCCGAGCTGATCCAGGTCGCCGGACGTTCGGGGGGGACCCTGCGACTGGACTGGATCCACGACGACCCCAGCCTGGATGCCCCCAACCTGCACCGCGACGTGGAGCTCCCGCCCGTCCCCGTCGAGCCCCTGTTCACCGTCTTCCTCCCGACCAGCCTCACCCTGGGCGCCGCGCCCGGGGCCGAGACCTTCGTGATCCCGGTCAAGGGGGTCTGGCTCCCCTTCCGGGAAGGCCTGAAGCGGGCCCGCTTCGAGGTCCTGAAGATCGGGCGGATGGTCTCCGGCTTCTTCGCCCCCAAGGGCGAGTCCCTCAGCCCCAAGGCCCTGGGAGGCCCCATCTCCATCGTGATGGGGGCCAGCAACTTCCTCGACCGGGGCCCCGGCTCTTTCCTGTTCT
The DNA here is from genome assembly GCA_023261525.1 of Planctomycetota bacterium. Classification (GTDB taxonomy): domain Bacteria; phylum Planctomycetota; class SBBH01; order JAHFOU01; family JAHFOU01; genus JAHFOU01. Next base: position 5,224 of record JAHFOU010000121.1, read on the forward strand.
TCCTGGGTTTCGTGAGCATCAACCTGGCCGTCCTGAACCTCATGCCGGTGCCCGTCCTGGACGGGGGCCTCCTCCTGATGCTCCTCATCGAGAAGGTCCGCGGCGCGCCCCTGGGGGAGAAGACCCTGGCCATCGCCCAGTATGTGGGGCTGGCCATGGTGCTCAGCCTGGTGGTCTTCGCGACGTACAACGACATCCTGCGCGCCATCCCCTGGTTCCGGTCGCTCTGATCCCAGGGGGCCGCGCATGCGCCTGAGCGCCTTCTCCCGGTGGGCCCGCCTGGTCCGCCTCCCCCTCCTGCCCACGGCCCTGGCCGACTCCTGGGCCGGCTTCCTGATCGCCACGCTCCCGGGCCACCCTCCCGCCTGGCCCGTGCTCGGGGCCCTGGCCGCAGCCTCGGGCGGACTCTACCTGGGCGGCATGGTCCTCAACGACGTCGCGGACCTGGAACGGGACAAGCGGATCCATCCCGCCCGCCCCCTGCCCAGCGGGGAGATCGGCAAGCCCCTGGCCCTGCTCCTCTACCTGGGGCTGACGGGCGGGGGCCTGGCCGCCGCCTGCGCGCTGGGAGCCCTCCCGGCCTCCCTGGCCCTGGCCCTGACCGCGGCCGTGATGGCCTACAACCTCGTCCTCAAGTCGTGGCGACTCCCGGGATGCCTGGCCATGGGAACCTGCCGGGGGCTCAACCTCGCGCTCGGCATCGCGGCGGGCGGCGCGGCGGCGGGCTTCCCGATCTCCGCCCCCCTGATCCTCGGCGCCTACGTCGCCGGCGTGACCCTGGTCTCCACCTTCGAGGAGACGAACCCTGGCGCCGCGCGCTGGGTGGGCATCCTCCTGAGGGGCATCATCCCCCTGGACGCCGCGATGGTCGCCTGCCACGGGCGGCCCCTGGCCGCCCTGGGCATCCTCGCCCTCCTGCCCCTCGCCCTAGGACTGAGGCGGATCCTGCCCCGGCACGAATAAGCGGCTGAAGAGGATCCCCACCTCGTAGAGGGCGATCAGGGCGCCCGCCTGGATGAACATCGAGACGATCTCCGGCGGAGGCAGGAGCCCCCCGATCACGAAGCTGGCCAGGATCCAGTGCCTGCGGTAGCGGCCGTACACCGCGGGCCTCACCAGCCCGATGGCCGAGAGGATGACCATGATCAGGGGAAGCTCGAAGCAGGCCGCGAAGGCCAGGTTCAACACCAGGAAGAATCCGTAATAGCTCTCCGCCGTCCAGCGCGGCGTGAAGCCGTAGTAGTAGCTGATCTTGAGCAGGCAGAGCGCCGTCAACGGCATGAGCTGGAAGAAGCTGAACAGGAAGCCGCCCACGAAGAACAACGGCCCCGCAGTGAGCACCCAGGTCCCCACCCGGCGCTCCCGGGCCCTCAGCGCCGGCGCCACGAAGCTCCAGAGCTGGACCAGAAGATACGGCAGGACCAGGAGGAGGCCGGCCGAGAGCGCGAACTGGAAGACCACGCCCACCGCGGCGGTCGGGGTCAGGGTCGAGAGGGAGAGCGGGAAGTCCTCCGGGTGTCCGGCGGCCGAGAAGGCCTCCCTCAGCTGGCCCCTCACCCGCTCCGAGAGGGGACGGAAAGCCAGGGCTGCGGCCGCCGTCCCCGCCACGGCGACCAGGACGCTCCTCAGGAGGCGGACCCGGAGCTCCTCCAGATGCTCCAGGACGGGCCGCTGGGGGTCCCGGCTCTCCTCCGTCATCCGGGGCCC
>JAHFOU010000122.1 GCA_023261525.1 Planctomycetota bacterium
CTGGTCCGCGACGGAATGCGAGGCCCTGCTGAGCAGGATTCGGCATGAGGCCAATCCCCCCAGGCCCCGGGCCTTGGCCGAGGCGGCCCGCGGCGCGGCCTGGCTGAGGATGGAGTCCTACCGGGTCGCGCGGGAGCAAGGCGTGGAACTGACGCCGGCGGGATGGGATCAGGCCCGTGGGATCATCGCTACCGACCTCGGCTTGGCTGGCCTCTGGGCTCCCCAGGACCCCGGTCTCCGGGCACTGAGGAGGGTTCAATCGGCCCGGGACGTCCAGTGGTCGGGCGCCCCGGCCGGCTTCCAGGACGATCTCCAGGCCCTCCTTGCCGCCAAGGGGCTTGCCGTCCCGGTGCAGGCGGTCTTGGAGAACGACCTGGGTGTCGTCCTGAGCCTGCAGGGGCATGAGGCGGAGGCCCTGCCCCACCTAGAGCAGGCGAGCATCCTGGCCCCCGCCTCCGCCGTGGCGGCCCTCAACCGCGCCGTGGTCCTGGACCGCCTTTCCCGTGGGGAGGAGGCGAAGGCCTGGTATGCCAAGTCCCTTTCCCTGAATCCGGCCCAGCCGGCCGCCCAGGCCCGCCTGGCCGCCCTGGCGCCCGCGCCTGCCCCCACCCCTGCCCCCGCTCCGGAGGGCACCCCATGATCTGTCCGAAATGCGGCTCCGAGACCCCGCTCCAGAAGCACTTCTGCATCAACTGCGGAGGCTTCCTGGAGCTGGACCGCGCGGAGGTCCGCGAGGCCCTGGTGTCCGAGGCCCTGGGGGAGGCCCAGACCGCCCTGACCCGCCGGGCCGGGAACTGGCTGGCGGTTTCCCTGGTCCTGCTGGTCCTGGCCTGGGCCTTCCGTTCCAGCCATTGGGAGAAGGACCTGCCCCGCTTCGACGAGCCGGCAGTCCTCCCCGGCCTCCTGCTGGAACCCGACCGCCCCATGGCCGAGATCCCCATGCCGGAGCTGGCGCTCCCGGTCCCCCATCCGTGAGGTCCCTCCCGCTTACCGTGTCCTTCGTCCTGGGCCTGACGCTGATGGCGGACGCCGAGCCAACCCCGACCCCGGTTGCGGGACTTCTGGCCGGTCCCGAGGCCCTGATCCCCCCGGACGCCCAACTGGTCTTCCGCGGCGCCGGGCTCGAGCGGCTCCAGTCCCAGATCGACGCCTTCTGCAACCGGTTCCCCTGCGCCCTGGCCACCCGCCTGCGCCAGAAGGCCGCGGACGTCCTGAGCCGCCCCTGGCTGGTGGCCGCGGACGGGACCAGGCCCTGGGCGGCCGTCTGCCCCAGGCTGGGCGACGAGCCCGCCTTCGTCCTTCCGGTGGAGGATGCCCAGGCCCTGCGCCAGGCCGTGGCCGCCTCCTTCCCGGAGGCCCAGGTCAGGACCCTGAAGGGCTACGCGGTGGTGGGCCGGGACGCCGCCCTGGTGGAACGGCTTGCGCATCCGCCCGACGCGGCACCCACCTCCGCCTTCGCGGAGGATCTGTCCATCCACCTGGGGGGGGGTGCGCTCCGTGCCTTGGCGGAGCCTCGCCTGGCCCTGCTCCCGGCGTCCGCGGCCGACCTGGTCCGCTCCTTCCTGGCCCAGGCCTCCGGCATGGATACGTCCTGCTCCTTCGGGGAGGCCGGACTCAAGGTCACGATCCGCCTCCTGCCCGTGCCGGGCTCCCGCCTGGAAGCCCTGCTGGCCCGTCAGTCTCCCCAGCCGGCCCGCTGGCTGGGGCTGGCGCCCGAGGGGGCCATGCTGGCCCTGGAGACCCATCTGGATGCCGATGCGTCCGGGGCCTGCCTCAGGGCGCTGGAGCGCGTGAGGCCTTCCGAAGGGGGGAAGGCCGCCGCCCTGCTGACCGGACTCTGGGACGGGGAGGCCTGCCTGGCCTGCTTCCATCATGATTCCGGCTGGATCGGGCAGGCCGTCTGCCGTCCTCCCGATCCCGGACGTGCGGAGGGATTGCTGGAAGGATCGGTCTGGGCCGACGGCTCGGCGTTCCGGGATCCCTGGACGGGGAGGATCTGGCGTTGCCAGCGGGGGGAGTGGACGGAGGAGAAGGAAGGCGAGCCCAGGCTGAGGCGCCTGCTCGTGAGCGCGGATCCGCCCGAGGGTGCCGCCGAGGGTACGGGCTTGTCCGCCGGTGTGGCGGCCTGCTTTCTGGAAGGGCTCCTGGTGACGGTGGCTGGTCGGGACGCGCAGGACCGCCTCGTGAAAACGGCCCCGCCCCTCGCCAAGAAGATGGAGGCCCGTCTTTCCCCGGCGGCGGAGCGCCTGCTGGAAGGCCTCCCCTCCCGCACGGCCAATCTCTGGCTCCTGCTCTGTCCGCGCCAGGCCCTGGCCCTGCTGGGGCGCCTGCGCGGGGGGGAGGCGGCTGCGTTGCCGGCGGACGCGCCGTCCCTGGCGGCCTGCCTGCGTTGCGGGGAGGGTCGGGCCGAACTGGATCTTCTGCTTCCCGGGGAGGTCCTGGCGGATCTGCCGGGGATGGAACGTGTACTCAAGGATCTGCTGTCGTGGCCATCCGTGAAAGGAGTCTCACCGTGAAGCGACGCAAGGTTGGGGTCATCGGGGCGGGATTCGTGGGGGCCACGACGGCCCAGCGCCTGGCTGAACGGAACGTGGCCGACGTGGGGCTGGTGGACATCATGGAAGGCATTCCCCAGGGCAAGGCCCTGGACCTGGAGGAGGCCGGACCTGTCGTGGGCTACGGCGCGAGGGTCTCCGGAAGCCAGTCCTACGACGTCCTGGCCGGCTCCGAGGTGGTGGTCATCACCGCCGGCATGCCCCGCAAGCCGGGCATGACCCGCGACGACCTCCTCAAGAAGAACGCCGAGATCGTCGGCGGCGTGGTCGACCAGGTGAAGAAGGTCGCCCCCGACTGCGTCCTCGTCGTGGTCTCCAACCCCCTCGACGCCATGACCTACCTGGCCTACAAGCGCACGGGCTGGCCCCGCGAGCGCGTGATCGGCATGGCCGGGGTCCTGGACTCCGCCCGCTTCCGCTCCTTCATCGCCATGGAGCTGGGCGTCTCCCTGCGCGACGTCCAGGCCATGGTCCTGGGCGGCCACGGCGACACCATGGTGCCGGTGGCCCGGTACGCCACGGTCTCGGGCATCCCGATCACCGAGCTTCTCCCGAAGGAAGCCATCGACCGGATGACCCAGCGCACCCGCGACGGCGGCGTCGAGATCGTCAACCTTCTCAAGACCGGATCGGCCTACTACGCCCCATCGGCCTCCGTGGTCTCCATGGTGGAGTCCATCCTCCTGGACGAGAAGCGCGTCATGCCCTGCTGCGTCAGCTTGAAGGGGGAGTACAACCTGAAGGACGTTTTCGTGGGCGTCCCGGTGGTGCTCGGCGGCAAGGGCGTGGAGAAGGTCATCGAGGTGAAGCTCTCGGCCGACGAGCAGAAGGCCCTCGAGGCCTCGGCGGCCCATGTGCGGGAGACCTGCGCGGCCCTGGACCGGGTGACGGCGGCCTAGCCCGCTCCCGTGTTGCGGATCGTGCTTCGTTCACGCGGCGTGGTGATCCTCGTCGTGGTGGGGGTCCTGGGGATCCTGGCAGTCCTGTCGGTGGCGTTCGTGACCCTGGCCCGCCTGGAGCGCCGGGCCAGCCAACAGCGGGTGCAGGCCCTTCAGGCCACGCTCCTGGCGCGTTCGGGGCTTGAGGATGTCATGGCCAGGCTCGATCGGGGGCAGGACGCTTCCTGGGGCGCTGTCCGCTATGCGGGAGAGGACTGGGATGCCGGCGGGACCCTGAATGGCTCCGAGATCGGAGCCGAGATTTTCCAGCGTGGGGTCCTGAACGTCCTCGACTGTCCCCTGCGGCATGCCTTGCGGCCCTCCTTTTTCGCGGCGAATGCCGCGGGAATGCCCCTGGGGGTGGCGGTGGACGGCAGGAGCCGGGGCTACTCGGGGCGCCTGGATGCGGGGATCGTCCCGCAGCGGCTGTATGCGGTGAAGGTGGAGGACGAATCCGGGAAGCTGAACGTGAACGGGGGGTTTCTGGACGGCGGGGACCGAGACGGCGACGGCATCCCGGACTTCCGGGATCCGGAGGTCAGGACGGCGGCGCCCTCGGACACCGGGCAAGGATGGAACGGCCAGTTGACCCGGGTGCTGGACCTTCTGGGGGCCCAGCCGGAGCTGGGCATCCCCAACCTGGGGACCTTGGCGATGCAGGGTCGCCCCGCGGGCGGCTATGCCTCGGTCCGGGCCCTGCAACAGGCCCTGGGCACGGCCAGGGACCTGACGCCGTACCTCACTACGTCCAGCTGGATCGACCGGAAGGTCGTGCATCCCAATGCCATTCCCGGACAGGCCGGAGGGGCCTTGAGCGACGTCAAGCGCGCCCGGCGCCGGCTGGCCCTGGAGGAGGGAGGGCGCCCGCCGGTGAACCTGAACGCCGCGCCGCGTCCCGTCCTCCTGGCCCTGGTGGACGGGCTTTCCGGCATCTCCTTCCATGCCCCCGAGGTGCCGGAGGCCTATACGCTGGATGCCGCCATGGCGGCGGGCATCGTGGACGCCCTCCTGGCGAGACGGGCGGTCTCCCCCTTCTCGACCTGGCCGGAGTTCTGCGCCTTCTGCGACGGCCTCGTCACCGGCGGGACGGTGCACGGCCCGGCCTGGCAGGCCTTCCCGGCCGGGGGCGGGGACCTGGCCAGGGTGGACCTGCTCAAGGCGGCCTTCGATCCGAACACGCTTCTGGCCAAGGAGCTTCCGGACCAGATCCTGTACCGCTGGGTGGACAAGTCGGACCTGACGTCCTGGAGCACGGAGGGGAGCCTGGGTCCGACGGGCACGTTCACGGTGGGCGTGGTCGCCAGGATCCTCGACGCCTCCGGACGCCTGCTCGCGGAGGCCACGGCGGGATCGACGCTGAGGGCCTTCGATCTCCTGAGGCAGACGACCCAGAGGGATTTCCTCGCCGGGCGCTCTCCCGACGCCGGCCCCACCAGCGTCCTGTCCCTGTCGACGGACCCCCTGGTGCAGATGACGGGGGCCTCGGCCTCCTGGAACCTCTGGGGAGCCGGGACGGGCCTGGCCGCGCTCACCTATCCCCATCCGATGACGGCCCTCCCGGCGAACCCGAGCGACGTGGACGGCCGCATCGGCCTGGCGACGACGGAGCTTCCGACGGCCTCCTCCGGGATGTGTTTCCTGCACCATTTCGACGACAGCTGGACCGCGGACCTCGGGAGCCCCGCCGCCCGCCTGCCCGGGCCCTACCAGGCCGCGAGCGGCCCGATGGCCTACGACGACAGGCTCCAGGCCGATCTTGCCCAGGGCGCCTGGCCGGATCCGGCCACGGAACCCAACACGCTCTGTCCGGACGGCATGCATGCCCAGGATTTCCGCTCCCCGGGGTTCCTGGCCCTGGGCAACCTGCCGGCGTTCCAGAACCTCGGCAACCACGCGGTGATCAGCTTCTGGGCCAAGCTCCCGGTGCAGACCGGCCGGATGGCCTTCCAGTGCAAGAAGTACCTGGGCGGCACCCAGGCCCTGATGGTCGGCCTGGATGCGGTCGCCGGGGTGACGATGGGGACCTCCTGGGGCATGATCGTGGAGAACTGCGATGCCGGGAGCGATCTCGGGTTTGAGCGGCCCGCCTACGTCACCTGGGTGACGGGAGGGGCCCGCGTGCTCCAGCCCGGCCTGCGATGGGAGCTGGTCTCGGCCTTCTTCGATACCAACGAGACGGCGACCGGGCAAGACGCCAATGTCAGGGCCAGGGGGGTCCGGGGCGCCGGCACCCTCAACCTGGGTGCCTCCTATGGGGCCCCCTTCGACACCGGCCTCACCCAGGACCTCACGACCCCTTCCCTTCCCTTCGTCCTCGGGAACATGAGGACCAGCCAGGGGTTTCCCGATTACGCCCGGCCCGCCAACGAGATCCTGGACGAGTTCGTGATCTGTGATTTCGGCGACGGCGCCGCCGCGGCCCTGCTGAGACTGGACCTGCTCCAGGCCCAGCGCTTCCGGGACGGGCGCTATTACAAGGGCGACGACGGGAGCTTCCTGTCCGCCGTCCTGAACCCCGATGGCGGGGCACGGGTGCGCCTGCTGCGCGCGCAGTGGACTGCCTATCGGCCGAATGAATCCAGGCTGGAAAGCGTGGGGGACTGGGGCCCGGTCTACTATGGGGATCCCGCGGATCCTCCGACGATTTCCCCGCGCCCCCTCGACGCCGCGCTGGCGGACGCCCACGTGGAGCTGGATCTCCTGGACGAGGCCGGGACGACGGTGCTCCAGCCCCTCGTCCAGGGGGCGCCCCTCGGCCTCGTCCGCCCGGGCTTCCGGTACCGGGCCCGGTTCGTCAACGCCTTGAGCGACCCCGTCAACCAGGGGGTGCTCGAGAGCCCCTTCCTGGACGACGTCACCTTCGCCTTCCAGCGCCAGGGCGGTCCCCGTCTCCTGGCGTGGGGGCCCTAGGGTCCGTCGGCTATACTGCCCGGGGTGTCCAAGCCCCGGCGCCTCCGCATCCTGCTGACCAACGACGACGGGATCCGCTCGCCCGGCCTCCAGGCCCTCCGCGTGCGCCTGGCGGACATCGCCGAGGTGTTCGTCGTCGCCCCCGACGTCGAGCGCAGCGGGGCCAGCCACGCCGTGACCCTGAACTCGGCCCTGCACGCCGAGGAGGTCGTCTTCCGGGGGGAGCCCCTGGGGCTGAGCCTGAGCGGCACCCCCGTGGACTGCGTGAAGTACGCGCTCTGCGAGCACCTGGAGCAGAGGCCGGACCTGGTGGTCTCGGGGATCAACCTCGGGGCCAACGCCGGCATCTCGGCCTTCTATTCCGGGACCGTGGCCGCGGCCATGGAGGCGGCCTTCTTCGGGATCCCGGCCATCGCCGTCTCCACGGATCTCAATGGCGGGCCGGTGGACTGCCTGCCCCTGGCGGAGATCACCAAGGGCATCGTCCAGCGCCTGAAGGCCCTGCTCAATTCGGGC
>JAHFOU010000123.1 GCA_023261525.1 Planctomycetota bacterium
TATTGGGAGCGGATGTCCTGGGGGATGGCCTGGCCCAGGCCGTTGGTGCCGGTCTCCTTGCCGCCCTCCTTGTCCCCGGCCATGAGGTCGAGCTTGCCCTCGGGACCGAGCAGCCACTTCCCCCGGAAGGACATCAGGGGATAGTCGTAGCCGTCATGCCCCGGCCCGTCACGGCTGTAGGACCCCGTGCCGTGCTCGTATCCCAGGGAAAGGCGGTAGTAGAAGTCCCCCGCACGGGCCCCGAAGCGGACGTGGTCGAACTGCTCCCCATCCGGGGACAGGATGGTCCGGGCAAAGGTCCCCTGGGTGTCCTCGGGGTCCCGGGTGACGATGTTGATGACGCCGTTGGTCGCATTGGGCCCCCAGAGGGCTCCCCCGGAGCCCCGGACGACCTCGACCCGATCGATGTTGTCCACGAAGATCGGCAGGTGGTCCCACTGCATCCCGCCGTCCAGGGGCCAGTAGATCCAGCGGTTGTCCTGGAGGGCCAGGACGCTGTTGTTGTTCAGGGAGCTCAGGCCGCGGATCCCGACGGCCCAGGTGTGGGCGTTCGACGTGAACACGTCCATCCCGGGCGCGAAACGGAACAGGTCGGGCAGGTGCCAGACCCCGCTGTCACGGACCGCCTGGCGGGAAAAGACCTGGAGGGCCGAGGAGGCATAGATCAGCGGCTTCTCGGAGCGTGTCGCGGTGACGATCTCGACCGGCTTCTGGACGAAGATCTTCTCCTCGTCCTCCGCCTCCGGCTTTTCCTTTTCCCTCTCTTTCTCCTTCTCCTGGGTCTTGGCCGCCGGGGCCGGCGCGGCCTCATCCGCCCTCAGCAGGCTGTCTCCCGGGAAGGCCAGGGCGGGCAGGAGCAGAAGGGCGTACTTCGGAGAAGGGGTCACAACCGAGTCTAACTCGCCCCGAAGGGGCTGTCCAATCGGAGGGAGAAATTAAGCCATGAAATACAAACCGATATGTATCAATAATTTACATCAAAATTTCGCACGAAAACACCCTCAAAAGACAGGCCAGGTTCGCAATATTCCCCACGTGCTAACTCATTTTATAATAGGTAGTTATGGCTGCTGTCTTGCACCCTCCTTGCTCGGAAGGAAGACTGAGGGGAGAGGGAGGAGGGAAACCCCATGGAGACTTCCCCGAAGACCGTCCAGTCCATGGAAGATTTCGTCCGAGCCCTGCGCTTCCCCCAGTCCTCCCCCAGGGAGATTGCCCTGTATGGGTTCGCGACCCTCGCGTTTTTCCTGATCCTTTGGTTGATCGCGTACCTGATGGAACGACGCCACAGCCAACAGACGCTGCCCACGACGCCCGAGAGCCCCGATCACCGGGCGAACTTCCGTGTCCCGCTCAGCGCGGAGATCGAGGTTCTTCCGGAAGGCGTCCTATGGAGCCTCCCGGCCCGGCTCAGCGACCTGAGCGCGGGCGGAGCCACCTTCAAGGTGGAATCGACGCTCCTCCCCTCCGGCCGGTTGCGCATCCGCTTCCCGGACGAGCCCGGGTTGGGGGAATTGCAGGTCAAGATCGTCCGCAGCGAATCCATCCGCGCACGCCGGCGCCACTATCTGCACTGCAAGTTCCTGGATCCGACCCTTGCCCAGGTGCAGCGCTTGTCACGCAGGGTCATGCTCCGGGGGCGACAAATCCTGCGACCAGGATGATCTATCTACTTGATGTATAACATGTTGCAACTTACACATAAGACGAATCCGATCCATTGCCGCCCACCGGATCGTGTCCCATACTGGGGTCGTTCGATGAGAAGGGGAAGCTTCATGAAAGACGTGCTCCTCCGACGCGCAGAACGCGGCAACCACATCATCCCCATGCTGCTCCATGACGTGCGATCCCACGTCGTGATCAAGGCCGTGCTCCTGGACATCAGTGCGGAAGGGTTGCGCTGTTTCAGCAATGACCGCCGCTTGATGCTGATCCGGGATGAAGCCCTCTACGACAAGGTCTTCCGCCTGGAGTTCGACCTCCAGGACCTGAACTCGGGCAACCTCGAAGGCCGCGTGGTCAATATCCATCCCGGGAAAGAACCGAACTACGAACGAAGGTTGGGCATCCTCTTCACGAACATCTCCCCGATCATGGCACGGGACATCAACCGCATCGTGTGGATCGACACGGCGAACGTTCCGAAACAGGCCAGGGCCAAACGATGAAGCCGTCCCAAGGAACTGCGACGCCCGATCCCCTGACGGAGGTCGCCACGCGTGCGACCTTCGACCTCCGGTGCAACCAGGAATGGCGCCGCGGGACCCGGGATGCCTCGTCTCTTTCCCTGCTGCTCCTCGAACTCGACGACCCCCGGCCCCGGGAGGATCGTCTCCGCCAGATCGCCTGGGTCCTCCGGAGCCCTCTGTCACGCCCCGGGGACTTCGTGGCCCGCTATACCGATACCCGCTTCGCGGTGTTGCTGCCGATCACGGACTCCGTAGGCGCCCTGATCGTGGCGGAGAGCCTCCGTACCGCGATGGACGCCCTGAAGGGAAGCCGGACGACCGTGAGCATCGGCGTGGCAAGCCTGGTCCCGTCCCAGGAGCGCGCCTTGTCCAGCCTCCTTGCCGCCGCGGAAAAGGCCCTCGCCGCAGCGAGGCAGGGCGGCGGCAACCGCATCGAACGCAGCATCCTCTAGGAATCGGTCTTCCCGAGCGCGGCCAGGGCATGGGCCGCCCGTGCCCGGGTCTTTTCCTCTCCTGATCCTGAGCGCGATCGATCCGCAAGGCCCTTCACGGCGCCGGCAACATCCACGCGGGACGCATACCAGGCCGCGGCGACCGAGAGGCCTTCCGGCTCCAGGGAGACCGCGGCGTCCAGGAGGCCTGTCAGATCGCGGGCGCGGGCCATCGGGGGCAACGCAGGGGCCCCGCCCCGCGTGCAGATCCCGTCCAAGGCCGCCGAGACGGCCTCCGCATAGCGCGGCTCCCGCAGTCCGAAGGCGACCAGCCTGGGGGAAGCGGCCGGATCCGCCAGGAGTCCGAGGGCCCCGAGGGCGGCGTGGCGCGTCTCCCCATCGTACCGCATCAAGCTCGACAGGAGTTCCTCCACGATCGCCTGGGCCTTGAGCTTCTGCGCGCAGTGGATGGCCGTGGCGGAGATTCCCGGCCTCGGGTAACAGGTCCACCGGTGAAGCGCATCGGCCAGGGCCGGGGAGGACTTCAGATGTCCGGCGTACTGAGGATCCTCCGCCAGTTTTCCGATCGTCTCGAAGGCGGGCCGGCTGACCTCCAGATCCAGGTCCCCCGCCGCCTTCGACAACAGCTCCAGCGCTTCCACCTCCGCCTTTCCCTGGAAGGCCTTGCGCGTGAAGCCCGCTCCCAAGGAAGCCACGGCCCCCCGGCGCACCCCGGGATCCTGGTCCTCCAGCTCCCTGGCGGCACGGGCCAGCGGGGTGGTCCTGAGCACGCCCAGGTAGAGCCCCGTCCCCAGGACCGCGGCCGTGAGCAGGCCCCACCCGGCGGCACGGACGGACCGGTGGTTCCGGCGGGCGCTCCGCAGAAGGCGGCCCAAGGTGGAGGGAGGCCTGACGGAAACCGGCTCTCCGGCCAGGAAGCGGTCCGGGTCCCCGGCCAGTTCCGCCGCCGAGGCATAGCGGCGGCCGGGCTCCTTCTCCATCGCCTTGAGGCAGACGGCTTCCAGTTCCGGATCCGCGGAAGGACGCAGGACCCGGGGCGACGACGGCTCCTCGTGAACCACCTTGTAGAGCACTTCCGAGATCGAGGCCCCTTCAAAGGGGAGGCGTCCCGCGAGCATCTCGTAGAGCATGGCCCCCAGGGCATAGACGTCGGTCCGGGCATCCACCTCGGCCATACGGCCTTCGGCCTGCTCCGGGGCCATGTAGGCCGGGGTCCCGAACACTTCGCCGGCCTGGGTCAGCAGGGTCTGGGAGGAGGCATCCTTGGCCAGGCCGAAATCCGTCAGGCGCGGCAGGCCCCGGCCGTCGAGGATCACGTTCGCCGGCTTGAGGTCCCGATGCAGGACCCCCTGGGCATGCGCGCATTCCAGGGCCCGCGCCAGGTCCCGGATCCAGGCGGCGGCCTTGGCCGGGGACGGGGGGCCCTGACGGAGGGTCCGGTCCAGGGAAGCCCCTTCCACGTACTCCATGGCGAAATAGGGCAGGCCCTCCGCCTCGCCCACCTCATGTACCGCCACGATGTTGGGGTGCTTGAGCTTGCCGCAGGCGCGCGCCTCGCGCAGGAACCTCTGCCTTGCCTCCGGCATGGCCCCCGCCGAGGGCGGGAGGGTCTTCAGGGCCACCACGCGGTCCAGGCCGTGCTGGCGGGCCCGGTAGACCACGCCCATGCCGCCACGGCCCAGCTCGCCCAGGAGGACGTACTTTCCGAACCGCCGCCCGGCTGCAGGCGGCTGCGTCTCCCGCGACTGGAAGTCCCGATCCATGCCGGGGCGAAGTCTAGGGCATCCCTGGCCTGGGGCCAAGGGATTGCGGATTCTGTAGAATGCGCGCGGTGTCACGCCTCGCCGCCAGGAATGCGTTCGCCACGACCCTGGTGTTCGGCCCCCTCCTCTGGGCCTTCTTCCCCGGGCACCACTTCTTCCCCCTGACCCGATGGGCCCTGTTCGTGGCCCCGGGGAACCTCCGCGAGGAGTACCGATTCCTGCGCCTGGTCGGGGAGACCGCGGACGGGGAGACCATCGACGTCCAGCCCTGCGCGCTGACGAGTGCCTTGAGCGTCGGGAACCTGGGCATCCTCCAGAGCGCGCTCGCCAACCGGAGCCTCCTGCTGCCTCAGCCCCATCCCGCGAATGCCGCCCTTCTCCTCGACGCCGGGGGGCAGGAGCGTCTGCCGCCGGCCGCGCGATTGCCGGACCTGCTCTCCGCCTGGGGAGCACGGTACAACCGCAGCCTTCCCCCGGGATCCCCCCATCGCCTCCTGGCCCTGCGCCTGGAGCGCTGTCACTGTCGCATCCTCGACGCGGGTCCCGGCCCGGCGGTCGTCGAGCAGACCTGGCGGACGCCCCTGTGAGGCTTCCCGTGCCCGATACCGCCGAGGCGCTCGGCAGGGTCCGTTGTGGCGTGCACGGCGTCTTCCTGGCGGCGGCCCTGACCACGCCGCTCGTGCCTCTGGCCTCCCTCCCCGTCACCCTGCTCCAGCCGGTGGGCATCCTCTCCTGGCTTCCCTGGTCCTTCTATGACCGCCTGGTCACGCCCGGCGGCATGGCCCTGCTCCAGGGGCTCCTGATCGCCTCCCTGCTCCTGAGCACGGCGGGCCTGTTCACGCGGCTGACGACCAAGACCTCCCTCCTGCTCGCGGTCTTCTGCGAAGGGCTCCTGGCCAGTTTCGGACACCATCCCCAGGACCGGATGGTCGGTCTCTACATCCTGGGGGTCCTGGCCTGCACGCCCTGCGGGGAGGGGTACTCGCTGGACGCCCGCCGCAGGCCCGTGCCGGCGGCGAATGCCTGGGCGTACGGCTATCCCATCCTGCTGATGCAGGCTGTGGTGGCCTGGACCTACTGCTCGGCCGCGGTGCTTAAGCTCCACGCCCTGGGCCCGGCGCTTTTCCAGGACGCATGGCTGCCCGGCCTGGGCATCCCGAGAACGCTGGGAAACCTCTGGCCGACGCATTTCCAGGGCGCCTACTGGCTCCTGGCCCTGCGTCCGGCCCTGCCCGCGGTCACGGGACTGGTCATCGCCTGGGAGCTCCTCTGCCCGATCGCCGTGCTCTGGCCCCGCGCCCGGCCCTGGCACGTGGGCTTCTCCCTGGCCTTCCATGCCGCCTCGGCCGTCCTGCTGAACGTGGTCTTTCCCGTTCAGGCTGCCATGAACCTGGTCTTTATCGACTGGCCCTCAGTCGCCGCACGATTGCGCCTTGACTCCCCCGTCCGCAGCCGATAACAAGGATGCCATGGGAACACCCCTCTCTCCCCGTTCCGTCGTCTCGGCCTGCAAGGAACAGCTCTCCTCCGAGCTGTCCGAGGAGATCGTGATCCTGAACGTGAAGGCCGGCATCTACTACGGCCTCGATCCCGTCGGGACCCGGGTCTGGAAGCTGGTCCAGACCCCCCGGACCGTGGCCGAGATCTTGGAGGCCCTCTTGAAGGAATTCGACGCCGCACCGGCCGATTGCGAGCAGGACCTGATGACCCTGCTGGGCTCCCTGGCCGGCGCGGGCCTGATCGAGGTCCGCCAGCCCTCCTCCACCGCCAAGGCCTAGCCGGCCATGACCCGCCCGAAACCCGTACTTCCTCCCCGTCCCCACGCCTCTGCCGTCAAGAAACCGTATGCCCCTCCCCGCCTCACGGTCCTCGGCACCCTGGAGGACCTCACGAAAATTAAGCTCCCCACCGGAAGCCCCGATCTCTGCTCCGTCTGCGCCCCCGTCTTCTGTAGCTCTCCCTCCTGACCTGTCCGCCTGCCTTGCGGCAATGCCTTGCCCTGCCGATCTTTACAAGGAGATCCTGTTCTTTTACCGTGAAGGCCATGTCCTCTTCGAAGCCAAGACGCCCCGCTCCCGCCAAGAAACCGTACTCGGCCCCTCACCTCACCGTCCTCGGCACTCTGGAGGACCTCACGAAGATTAAGTCGCACTGTCCGAGCGCGGACGCCTGCTCCACCTGCGTTCCCGTCGGATGCGTATCCCCCTCCTAAACCAGCTTCCGCAACGCCAGCGCCGCCTCCCATCAAACTTTACAATGAACTGATCCTCCTTTATCGTAGAGACGCGTGTCCTCTCCAAAACCAGGGCGTCCTGCCTCCGCCAAGAAACCGTACTCGGCGCCCCGCCTCACCGTCCTCGGTACCCTGGAGGACCTCACGAAAATCAAGACGTGCATCCCCAGTGCGGATGCCTGCTCCACCTGCGTTCCCGTCGGATGTCT
>JAHFOU010000124.1 GCA_023261525.1 Planctomycetota bacterium
CCCGCCGGCCCGGCATCATCGCCAACCCCAACTGCACCGCCGCCATCCTCCTCATGGCCCTCAAGCCCCTGCACGACGCGGCGGGCCTGACGCGGGTCATCGTCTCCTCCTACCAGGCCTCCTCCGGGGCCGGGGCCGAGGGCATGGCCGAGCTGGAGGCCCAGCTCCAGGGCTGGGCAAAGGGCAGGAAGGTCCCGGCCAAGGTCTTCGCCCATCCCCTGGCCTTCAACCTCATCCCCCATATCGACAGCTTCAAGGACAACGGCTACACGGGCGAGGAGCTCAAGGTGGCCCAGGAGACCCGCAAGATCCTGGAGCTTCCGGGCCTCCCCGTCACGGCCACCTGCGTGCGGGTGCCGGTCCTGAGGGCCCATTCGGAATCGGTCTACGTGGAGACGTCCCGGCACATCAGCGCGGAGAAGGCCCGCAAGGCCTTCGCGGCCTTCCCCGGCCTCCAGGTGATCGACGACCCCCGCCTCAAGCGCTACCCCATGCCCCGGGACCAGGCCGGGAAGGACGACTGCGCGGTCGGCCGGATCCGCGAGGACCTGCATACCCCGAACGCCCTCAACTTCTGGGTCGTGGGCGACCAGCTGAGGAAGGGCGCGGCGCTCAACGCGGTGCAGATCGCGGAGAAGTTGCTCTGACCCTGCGCGGGAGGACCGAGTTCATCCTGGCCACCTTGCTCGTGTGGGCTGTCGCAGTCGGGGCGGGTTGCACGACGTGGATGATCTATGACAATCCGATCAGCCGTTTCAGGGACTTATGCATCCCCGTCCCTTGGGACTTGATCTACCTGTGCGTCCTCCCCTTCTCCTTGGGAATTGCTCTTCTCCTGCTCCATCACCTTCCCCCGCCATTCTCACGACGTTCCATCTCCAGAAAATACCTCCTCCTTCTCCTCCTGTCCCTGGCCCTGTTGGGGGTTTGGTCTGAACCGCTACGACACATCCCGATCCTCGAATCGGCGCTGGCGCGCCTGCTAGGACCTCGTACTCCCCCCTGGGAGGCCTGGCTGGAGCAACAGTACGGAAACACTGAGTGCCGACTGATCTTCACCGGCGACCGGAGCAAACAGGAGATGGAGGCCTGGCTGGCGCGTTATTGGGGGAGAGCCCGTGAGAGAAAGGCGCAGGCCTGGGCCGACGATTTCTTCATCACATTCGATGGAACACTCTATCGCGTCCACATCAAAAGCGGGGGCCTTACTCCCAGTGGGAAGGGTGTACGGGATCCTTGGCACCTCGTGATCGCTCCTGCCCGACGCACGACATCGACCGATCCGGCCAAGGAGCCCAGCTTTCTGATCGAGCGGGACGGTTCCTATTGGATGAACCGCATGACGGCCATCTTTCCAATACCCCCCGGAGGATATCCCGGGATTGATGATGTCATCATGGACTGGAAGGGACATGGTCCTGGCTGGGAACGCCAGGGACAGATCGTCCCAAAAGGGAACTCCTGGGTCTTGGAGAAATCAGATGTCGGTCGCTAACTTCCGTCTCCGCCTTCTTGCCCTCCGCCTCGAGTACGACGGCACCGCCTACGCCGGCTGGCAGCGCCAGGACGGCCTGCCCTCGGTCCAGGGCTGCCTGGAGGAAGCCATCCGGAAGATCACCGGAAAGGCCTCGGCCTGCATCGCGGCCGGCCGCACCGACGCCGGAACCCACGCCGAAGGCCAGGTCGTTCATTTCCGGACGCCCTCCAAGCTTCCGGTCGAGACTTGGGTCCCGGCCCTCAATGCCCATCTGCCCCCCGACATCGCCGTCGCCGAGGCCTGGGAGCCCGCCCACAAGGGCTTCCACGCCCGCTACTCCGCCCGGGGGAAGACCTATGTCTACACGATCTGGAACTCCCGGGGCCGCAGCGCGCTCCTGGGGAACCGCAGCTGGCAGGTCCCGGTGCCCCTGGACCTGACGGCCATGCGCCGGGCGGCCCGGCGCCTGGTCGGCCGGCACGACTTCCGCGCCTTCGCCCAGGTCCACGGGGTGAAGGACCGCAAGAGCACGGTGAGGACGCTCAAATCCCTGACCGTGAAGGCGGAGGGCCCGAAGATCCTCATCACCGCCGTGGGCGACGGCTTCCTCACCCACATGGTGCGCATCCTGGCCGGGACCCTGGTGGAGGTCGGCAAGGGGAAGCGTACGGCCGCCTCGGTGGGCGTGGCCCTGAAGAGCCGGTGCAGGCCCGAGGCCGGGATCACGGCCCCGGCGCGGGGGCTCTGCCTGATGAAGGTGGATTACGCTAGCGCAGCAGGGCGGAAAGCCCGTCCGGCGAAGTGACCGGGGCCTGGCAGGTCCCGCCCCGGCAGACGTAGGCGGCCGGCTTCCCGCCGACCAGGGCCTTGCCCTCCAGCAGGGGCGCCGCCTTGACCATGCCCGCGGCCGCCTTGCCCTCCGGGTCGAAAGGCAGGATCAGGGCGTTGGGCAGGAAGCGGCCCCTCAGGACATCCAGAAGCGGTTTGCGACTCTCCTTCGTGCCCGTCACCACGATCTCCATCGGCTCGGCCATCGCGAAGTCCAGCCCGCAGAGCATCTCCGCGAAGCCCCTGGGCTGGCGGGCATAGAAGGGGGCGAAGGCGGACAGGGTCTTCTCCCCCAACGCCCGCCAACGGCCCTCCCCCGTGAGGGCCGCCAGGCGCAGGAGAACCATGGCCGCCACCGAGTTTCCCGAAGGGAGCGCGTTGTCCCCCGGATGCTTGGAGCGCACCGGGAGCTTCTCATGATCCGCCGCCGTGAAGAAGAAGGCCCCGCCGCCATCCTGGTCATGGAACCTCTTCTCCATCTCCTCCGCCAGGACGGTGGCCTCCATCAGCCAGCGCCCCTCCCCCGTCGCCTCGAACAGGGCCAGGCAGCCGGACGCCAGGAAGGCGTGGTCGTCCAGGAAGGCGCCGATGCCCTCGGCGTGCAGGAGGCGTCCGTCGGGACCCTTGCGCCCCAGGCAGAAGGCCGCGGCCTTGCGGGCGGCGTCCAGCCAGCGCGGCTCGTCCAGGGCCCAGCCCGCCTCGGCCAGGGCGCGGACCATGAGCCCGTTCCAGTCGGCCAGGATCTTGGAGTCCAGGCCCGGCTTGACCCGCTTCCCGCGGACGGCGAACAGCTTCGCGCGCATCGGCGCGAGCCGGGCCTCCAGCGCGGCGTCCACCGGCTGGGGGAGCCAGAGCGCGCTCTTGCCGTGCTCGAAATTCCCCCCCGGGCTGACGTCGTAGGTCTTGCAGAAGACTTCGGCGTCCTCCGCCCCGAGGACCTCGCGGATCTCGGCCGGGGTCCAGGCGAAGAACTTCCCCTCCTCGTGCTCGCTGTCGGCGTCCTGGGCGGCGTAGAAGCCGCCCGCCGGATCCGTCATCTCGCGCAGGACGTATTCGCAGACCTCGCGCACGATGCGGGCGTAGCCCGCCTTCCCGGTGACCTGCCAGGCGTGGAGGTAGACCCTCGCCAGCAGGGCGTTGTCGTAGAGCATCTTCTCGAAATGCGGGATCAGCCATTGGTCGTCCGTGGAGTAGCGATGGAAGCCGCCTCCGAGCTGGTCGTACATCCCGCCCCGGGCCATGCGGTCCAGGGTGGCCTCGACCATGGACAGCAGGGCGGCCTCGCCCGTGCGGGCATGCTCCCTCAGCAAGACCTCCAGATCCATGGAGGGCGGGAACTTGGGGGCCCCGCCGAAGCCGGCGAACTCCGTGTCGAAGTGCTTTTTCAGGCCCTCCGCGGCCTGGGGCAGGGGATCCCGGGTGACCTCCCCCGGCCCCGCCGGGAGCCGGGCCTCCCCCTGGAGGGCCTCGGCCATGCGCCCGCCGTCGCGGACGATGTCGGCGCGGCGCTCCTTCCAGGCCCGGGCGATGCCCTCCAGGACGCTGCGGAAGCCGGGATGCCCGTGGCGGGAGGTCGGCGGGAAATAGGTGCCCCCGAAGAAGGGCTCCAGGTCCGGGGTCAGGAAGACCGACATGGGCCAGCCCCCCGAGCCGGTCATGGCCATGACGGCCTGCATGTAGAGGTGGTCCAGGTCGGGCCTCTCCTCCCGGTCCACCTTGATGTTCACGTAGAGGGCGTTCATCACCTTCGCGACCTGGGGGTCCTCGAAGGACTCGTGGGCCATGACGTGGCACCAGTGGCAGGCCGAATAGCCGATGGACAGGAAGATCGGCTTGTCCTCGCGCTTGGCCTTCTCCAGGGCCTCCGGGCCCCAGGGGAACCAGTCCACGGGGTTGGCGGCGTGCTGGAGAAGGTAGGGCGAGCGGGAGGATCCCAGGCGGTTCACGCCGGGAGTATACTGGAGCCCTCATGCAGCGCGCCGCCCTCGTCTGCCTGCTCCTCCTGACCGGCTGCTTCCAGCCCAACCCCGTCACCGGGAAGTCCGAGCTCTCCTTCTATTCCGACGAGGACGAGATCGCCCTCGGCGCCCAGGCCGCCCCGGGCATGGAGCAGGAGTCGGGAGGCCTCTACAAGGACCCCGAGCTGGAGGCCTATGTCGACGCCGTGGGCCAGCGCCTGGCGAAGTCCTCGGACCGCCCGACCATCCCCTTCCACTACCGCATCCTGAACACCGAGGATGCGAACGCCTTCGCCCTGCCCGGGGGCTTCGTCTACATCTCCCGGGGCCTCCTGGCCAGCCTGGAGGACGAGAGCCAGATGGCGGCCTGCCTGGGCCATGAGACCGGCCACGTGGCCGCCCGGCACGGGGTCCACCACCTCCAGTATTCCCAGATCACGAGCGTCCTCCTGAATGTCGGGGCCCAGGTGGCCGGCAGGGGTTCGGACGAGGCCGCCATCGCGGCGGGCCGGGGACTGAAGGTGGCCCAGACCGTCACGGCCCTGGCCAGCCTCAAGTACTCCCGGGACGACGAGCGCCAGGCCGACCACCTGGGCATCGACTATGCCGGCCGGGCGGGCTGGGACCCCCGCGGCATGATCGGGCTCATGAAGGTCCTCCAGAAGGGCGAGAAGACCCAGCCCAATGCCCTCCAGGCCATGCTCCGCACCCACCCCCTGACCACGGAGCGGGTGGAGAACGCCCAGGCCGAGACCTCGGACCTCCCCCCCGAGAACCTGAAGGGGAAAACCATCTCCACGCCCGAGTTCCAGCGCCAGGTCGCCCGCCTTCGGGAGGCCGAGAAGGCCTACCAGCACCACCGGAAGTCCAAGGAGCTGGCCGGCCAGGGCAAGCTCCAGGAGGCCGTGCAGGAGGAGGACGAGGCCATCCGGCTGGCTCCCCGCCAGGCCCCCTTCCACGCCGGACGGGCGGCCCTGAAACTGCGCCTGAACGTCCCGGCCGAGGCCCTGTCTTCCGCACATCAGGCCGAAGCCCTGGACCCCGGCCTGTACGAGGCGGCCCTGGTCTCGGGCGCGGCCTCCCTGCAGGCCGGGGACACGGGATCGGCCCGCGCCTCCCTGACGAGGGCCTCCCGCCTCTGGCCTGGGCATCCGGCGGCGCCCTACTACCTCGGCGCCCTGTGCGAGAAGGAAGGCCGGCGGGACGCCGCGGCCGAGTGCTACGCCGCGGCCCTCCAGGCCGAAGGCGAGTCGGGGACCTATGGCCGTCCAGCCGCCGAGGCTCTGAGGCGGCTGAGGCCGCCGACGGCCCCGCACCGCCGACGCTAGAAGCTGTGCTCGGATCCGGGGAAGCGCCCGGCGCGCACGTCGGACGCGTAGGCCTTCACGGCCGCGGAGACCGTCTCGCCCAGGCTTGCGTACCGCTTCGCGAACTTGGGCGCCCGGGCCGTGAGGCCCAGGAGGTCGTGCAGGACCAGGATCTGCCCGTCGCAGCGCTTCCCGGCCCCGATCCCGATGGTGGGGATCTTCAGGGCGGCCGTGACCTCGGCGGCCAGGCGGGCCGGGACGGCCTCCAGGACCACCCCGAAGGCGCCGGCAGATTGCACGGCCCGGGCGTCCCGCATCAGCCGTTTGGCATCCCGCTGGACCTTGTAGCCGCCCAGGGCGTGGATGGACTGGGGCGTCAGGCCGACATGGCCCAGGACGGGGATGTCGGCCTCGACCAGGCGCTCGATCGTGGCCTGCATGCGCACCCCGCCCTCCAGCTTCACGGCGGCGGCACCGGCCTTGATCAGGACGACGGCGCTTCGAACCGCTTCCTCGGGAGACGTTTGATACGAACCGAAAGGCAGGTCGGCCACCACCAGGGCCTGGCGCACCGAGCGGGCGACAAGACGGGTGTGGTAGGCCATCTCCTCCAGGCTGACCGGCAGGGTGGTCTCCAGGCCCTGCAGGACGTTGGCCACGGAGTCCCCGACCAGGACCAGGTCCACTCCGGCCTGGTCCAGGAGGGCCCCGAAGCCGGCGTCATAGGCCGTCAAGGCGACGATGCGCTCGCGGCGGAGCTTCTTCTCCAGGAGACGGGGCACGGTCATCACAGGCATGGCGAGGATTCTAGCAGGAATCCGCTAGAATCGCGGGAATGCCCAAGGTCCTCTTCCTCAACCCGCCGGGGCCCCGCTACCTCTACCGGGGCACGGTCTGCACCTACCTGTCCAAGGCCCGCTACGTCTGGAAGCCCAAGGACTTCCTCCTGGCCAGCGGCCGGATCCCCAAGGACTGGGAGGTCTCCTTCCTGGACGCCGCCATCCGCCGCATCCCCGCCTCCGAAGCCCTCCTCAAGGTCCGTTTCGAGGCCCCGGACCGCATCCTCCTGGCCCTGTCCTCCATCCCCTGGGCCTCCGACCTGGCCTTCCTGAGGCAGGTGAGGGAGCAGGCCCCCAAGGCCCACCTGACCGTCTTCGGGGAGGTCCTCCTGGAGGAGAGCTACCGGGCCAAGGCCCTGGAGCATGCGGACGCCGTCCTCTTCAATCCCGTCCAGTA
>JAHFOU010000125.1 GCA_023261525.1 Planctomycetota bacterium
CCGTGAACCAGGTGCCTTTCCTGGGCTCCATTCCCCTGCTCGGGGCCCTTTTCCGCTCCAAGTCCACCACCAAGGCCAGCGACGAGGTGGTCGTGATGATCACCCCGACGCTGGAGGTCGACGCCGAGAAGGACGCCCCCGCGCCGACCAAGCCCTAGGATTCCGCCCGGGAGCGGATAGAATCCTCCTCCAACCCGCTAAGGAGGCTTCTCATGCGCAACGGAATGCTCGTCGGAACGCTCGCCGTCCTCGCCTGCGCGTTCGCGCTCGCGGGGGACGACGAGGCCCATCCCCAGGCCCCGGCCTTCTCCGCCACCGATGTCAACGGCAAGGACTTCAAGCTGGACGACTTCAAGGGCAAGGTGGTGATCCTGGACTTCTGGGCCACCTGGTGCCCGCCCTGCCGTGCGGAGATCCCGGCCTTCGTGGCGCTCGACAAGACCTACCGCAAGGACGGTCTGGTCATCATCGGCATCGCCCTGGAGCAGAAACTCGATGCCGAGCCCCTGAAGAAGTGGCTGAAGGAGAACAAGGTCGAGTACACCGTGGCCCTCGACACCAAGAAGGACATCGTGCCCCTCTACAAGGAGGTTCCCGGGACCAACGGGCTCCAGGGGATCCCGACCACCCTCCTCATCGACCGTTCCGGGAAGGTCAGCCAGGTCCTGGTCGGCGGACATCCCAAGGAGGCCTTCGAGACGGCGATCAAGCCCCTGCTGGCCGAGAAGGCCAAGAAGGCTGAGAAGAAGTAGGGCCCCCGACGGGGGACCCCCGTGCGGGTCTTTTTCCAGGGGCTCTCGGCAGTCGCCCTGCTCGGCGTCGCCTGCCGGTCCACGCCTGCCCTGCATGGGGAGACGGAGGCGGTCCATGCCCGGATCACCCTCTTCGCCGCAACGGGAGGGGTGAAGCCGGGGGAGGTCTTCGATGCCGGGATCCTCGTCCGTCCGGATCCGGGCTGGCATCTCTACTGGCTGAATCCGGGGGACTCCGGGCTGGCACCCCGGGTCTCCGGCGCCTCCCTCCTCCGGATGGACTGGCCCCTCCCCGAGAGGCTGGTCGCGGGCGACCTGGCCAATTTCGGCTACGCCGGCGAGGTCGTCTTCCCGCTCCGGCTCCGGGCCGGCCCCGACGCGGAGGGGACTCTCCTTCGCCTTCATCTCGACTACCTCGTCTGCCGGGAGGAATGCGTGCCGGGCTCCGTGGACCTGGAGCTGGATCTCGCACACGAGGGGAGGGTCGACGGGGTCCTTCTGGGGAAGCTGGCGCGGGCCCGCGCCCGGGTGCCCCGGGAGACGGGGAATTACCGTGTGGAGGCCCTGGAACGCTCGGGCGGCCTCCTGAAGGTCAGGATCGCGGGGGAGGGGGTGTCGCTGGCCGGCGGGCTCGACGTCTTCCCCGAGAACGGGGAGAGGTTCTCCTCCCGGGCTGTCGAGGCCCAGGTGCTGGAGTCCGGCCTGCTGGAGCTCCGTCTGGCCCTGGAGCCCAATGCGCCGCCCGCCGGGCCCCTCGGGAGGATCCATGTCCGGCTGGGGGAGGAGATCTTCCTCCTTGATCTGGATGCTCTCCGGGGACGTTAATTCCCTTCGACCCATCTCAAGGAGACGGACATGACCCCGACCTTCCGCACCCTGGCCCTCCTGATCTTGGCCCTGGTCCCCGCCCTGTCCCGGGGCGAAGCCGTGCTGGGCGAGCCCGCGCCCGACTTCAAGGCCGTCTCCGCGGA
The DNA here is from genome assembly GCA_023261525.1 of Planctomycetota bacterium. Taxonomy (GTDB): domain Bacteria; phylum Planctomycetota; class SBBH01; order JAHFOU01; family JAHFOU01; genus JAHFOU01. The sequence goes on from JAHFOU010000125.1 coordinate 1,724, forward strand.
CGGCAAGACCTATGCCCTGGGGGACCTCAAGGGCAAGTGGGTGGTCCTGGAGTGGACCAACAAGGACTGCCCCTTCGTGAAGAAGCATTACGGGCCGGGCGCCATGCAGAAGGCCCAGAAGACCTACACCGCCAAGGGCGTGGTCTGGCTCTCCGTCGTGTCCTCCGCCAAGGGCAAGGAGGGGTACGTGGATGCCGATGGGGCCCTGGCGAACGCCAAGGCCGTCGGTTCCGCCGCCACCGCGGTCCTGCTGGACCCGGAAGGCGTCATGGGGCATGCGTACGGGGCCAGGACGACCCCCCACATGTTCGTGATCAACCCGGAAGGCCGGATCGCCTATGCCGGGGCCATCGACGACAACCCCTCGCCCGATCCCAAGACGCTGGAGGGCGCGCACAACTATGTGGCCGCCGCCCTTGACGCGGGCCTGGCCGGCAAGGAGATCGAGGTCAAGAGCAGCAAGGCCTACGGGTGCGGCGTGAAGTACGGGTCGCCAGCCGAGGCGGAGGGGCTGAAGGAAGGGACTCCGGCCCCGGACTTCAGCCTGCAGGACGCCCAGGGGCATGCCGTGGCCCTCAAGGACCTCAGGGGCAGGAACGTCCTCCTCTATTTCTACCCCCGGGACGACACGCCGGGATGCACGAAGGAGGCCTGCGGCTTCCGCGACCTCTGGAAGGGCCTGCAGGATGCGGGCGTGGCCGTGTTCGGGGTCTCCCCGGACGGCGCGGCGTCCCACCAGGCCTTCATCAAGAAGTACGACCTGCCCTTCCCGCTCCTCAGCGATCCGGACCACCGGATGATCCAGGCCTACGGGGCCTGGGGCGGCAAGTTCGTCACCCGTTCCAGCGTCTGGATCGGGCCCGACGGGACGATCCGCAAGCACTGGAAGCGGGTCGCGGACGTGGTGGGGCACCCCGCGGAGGTGCTGGAGGCGATGAAGGGGGCGAAGGCGCCCTAGCGGAGCTCGTCGAGGCGGGCCTGGATCCTTTCCTTCACCCGTCCGAGGGGGAAGCCGACGGGGAAGTTCATCCAGATGCCCAGCCAGTTGGCCCCGTAGGCGTCGCCCTCGAGTTCCACCCGGTCGCCCCGGACCTCGGCCCTGAACTTGGCCCAGGAGAGGGGGAAGAGCAGGAACTGGGAGGCGGGGCCGATGCCCAGCCAGTCCCAGTGGCTCTCGATGACGAGGTCTCCCTTGTTCCCGCGGGGGTCGAGGCCGCAGTCCTCGAAGGCCTTGAACGACGCCTCGTAGGCCTGGGCGGCGGTCAGTGCCTTCTTCCCGCCCTCGCCGTCATAGCGGACCTGGGTCCGGGCACTGCATCCGACGCAGGCGATCCCTGCGAGAAGCGCGGTGGCGAGAAGTTTGTTCTTCATGCCCCTACCATACCCCTCCGGGATCGTGGCGGCAACGGGGCTCTCCCCTTGACCGGGGCCTCCGGCGCCGGGATCATGCCCGCATGATCACCAAAGCCGAATTCCTCGCGTCCCTGTCCCACGAGTGCCAGGTCGCCAAGCACCTCTACCGGAAGCTCCCGGCGGGGTCCCTGGACTACCGCCCCACGCCGGGCCAGCGCTCCACCCTGGAGCTCCTGCGCTACCTGAGCTATGTCGCCATCGCGATGACCGACTACGTCGTCACCCTGAAGGACAACGCCTACGAGCGCCGGCACAAGGCGTCCCAGGCCCTGAAGGCCAAGGACTTCCCCAAGGCCATGGACCGCCAGATGCGGGAGCTCAAGGCCCTGCTGGGCCGCATTCCCGAGCGGGAGTTCGAGACCCGCAAAGTCGTCCTGCCCTGGGGCTTCCGCGGGACCCTCGGCGCCGTCCTGATGAACACCAGCTTCAAGTGGCTGGTGGCCTACCGCATGCAGCTCTTCCTCTACGCCAAGGCGGCCGGGGCTTCCCAGCTGTCCACTTCCGACTGCTGGATGGGGAAGTCCGCGAAGCCGAAGCCGAAGAAGCGCTAGCGCCGCCGGCGATAGCCGCCGGAACGACCGCCGGATCCGGAATGGCTCCCCGGCCAGCCTCCGCTTTGACCGGCCTGTCCGGGCTGTCCGCCCTGGCCCGGGTGCCCGGGCGTGGGACCGGGGCCCTGGTAGCCGCCTCCGCCACCCTGGCGACCCCGGCTCCGGTCCCTTTCCTGGGAGCGGCGGGTCCGGATGGCCGCGATGCGCTCGCCGATGGGGATCTCCAGGCGTTCGTTCGTGCGCTTGCTGTAGTCGAAGTCCGGCACCGTCACCCGTGGAAGGCTCTTATGGATGGCCCGCTCGATCTGGCGGAGGTCCCCCTCCTCGTCGGGGGCCACGAAGGTGAAGGCCTCGCCGGTGGCTCCGGCCCGGGCCGTGCGGCCCACCCGGTGGATGTAGTCCTCGGAGACGTTGGGCACGTCGAAGTTGACCACGTGGCCCAGGGCCTCCACGTCGATGCCGCGGGCCGCGATGTCGGTGGCCACCAGGAAGCGGCAGCGCCCGCTCTTGAAGGCCGCGAGGGCCGCCGTGCGCTGGGACTGGCTGCGGTTGCCGTGGATGCGGTCGCAGGGGATGCCCTGGCGCGTGAGCTGGTCGGCCAGGCGGTTGGCCCGGTGCTTGGTGCGGGTGAAGACCAGGGCCTGCTTCAGGTCGCCGCGCTTGATCAGGGTGGTCAGCAGGGAGGCCTTGAGCTCCTGGGGCACCGGGTAGACGGCCTGGGTGATGCCGGTGGCCGGGGCGGCCTCGCGCTGGATGTTGATGGCCACCGGGTTCTTGAGCATCTCCCGCGTCAGCTGGGCGATGGGGCCCGGCATGGTGGCGGAGAAGAACAGGGTCTGCTTCGGGACCGGGATGTGTCTCAGCACGCGCCGGATGTCCGGGAGGAAGCCCATGTCCAGCATGCGGTCGGCCTCGTCGAGGACCAGGATTTCCAACCCCGAAAGGCGGGCGTAGGGGAAGCGGAAGTGGTCCAGGAGGCGGCCGGGCGTGGCCACCAGGACGTCGGCGCCCCTGCGGAAGGCGTGCTCCTGGGGGCCCATGCCGACGCCCCCGAAGACGGGGGCCCCGGACAGGGGGGTGTGGACGGCCAGCTCGCGCAGGTGCTGATCGATCTGGGCCGCCAGCTCGCGGGTGGGGGTCAGGATGAGGGCCCGGGTGACGCCCCGGGGCTTGGCCATGAGATGGTGCATCGTCGGCAGAAGGAAGGCGGCGGTCTTGCCCGAGCCCGTCATGGCGCAGGCCAGGACGTCGCGTCCCTGCATGGCCGCGGGGATGGCGTCCTGCTGGATGGGGGTGGGACGGGTGAAGCCCATCTCTTTCACCCCCCTCAGCAGGTCGGGGTGGAGGCCGAAGTCGGTGAAGGGCATGGGGGCTCCTAGGACGTCAGGGCCGCCGTCTGGCGGGCCGTGGCAATCTGCTGGGCCGAGGTGCGGCGCAATTCCCGCACCAGGCCCACGCAGGAGAAGGACCAGACCCACCACTTGGTGGGATCGAAATGGTAGAAGCGGACGCCGTTGCGGTAGTCGAGCGGGAAGCGGTGGTGGAAGTTGTGGTAGCCCTCTCCGAAGGTGATGAGGGCCGTGATCGCGCTGTCCCGCGCGGAGGCCTTCAGGTCGTAGGGGCGGGTCCCGGTCCAGTGGGCCACGGAGTTGATGGAGAAGGTGGCGTGATACTGGATGGTCAGCCTCAGGAAGCCGGCCACGAGCAGCCCACCCCAGGGATCTCCCCAGAGGGCGGCGACAGCCGTGGGCAGGCCCCAGCCGACCAGAAGGGCCAGGGGGACGTAGAAGCGGTGCTGGAAGCGAACCAGGGGGTCGGCCTGGAGGTCCTTGACGTTGGCGTAGGTCGGAACCTCCGGCTCCTTCACCAGGACCCAGCCCACGTGGGCCCACCAGAAGCCCTTGCGGATGTTGTAGGGGTCCTCCTCCTCGTCCGTGCGGGTGTGGTGGCGGCGGTGGTCGGAGGACCACTTGAGGGCCGAGTTCTGGACCGAGGCCGCCCCGAACAGGAGGTAGAAGAGCTTGAGGGGCCATGCGGCCCGGTAGGTGGGGTGGGCGAAGAGGCGGTGGTAGCCGCCCGTGATGGACAGTCCGCAGAACCAGTAGCAGACGACGGCCAGGGCCAGGGTCTCCCAGTGGAACCGGAAGACCATCCAGATCACGGCGGCGACGGCCAGGAGATGGGCGCCAGCCAGGACGGCCGTGTTGGTCCAGTCGATGCGACGCCAGGGGATGCGCACGAGCCCATCATAGCGGGAGTGGTATGATCGCGCCATGGCCCTGACGCCCTCCACGATGCCGAAACTGGGGATCCCGGCCCCGGCCTTCTCCCTGCCGGATACTTCCGGGCGGACGGTGACGCTGGACGGCTTCGCCGGAGCCCCGGCCCTCCTGGTGATGTTCCTCTGCAACCACTGCCCCTACGTGAAGCACGTGCGCGCCGAGCTGGCGAAGCTGGGGAAGGAATCCCTGGCCCGGGGTGTGGCCGTCGTGGCCATCAACGCCAACGACGCGGAACGCTACCCCGAGGACAGCCCCGAGGCCATGGCCCGCGAGGTCCAGGCCGCCGGCTATGCCTTCCCCTACCTCTACGACGCCGGCCAGGAGGTCGCCCGGGCCTACGGGGCCGCCTGCACCCCGGACTTCTTCCTGTATGACAGGAACCGGAAGCTGGCCTACCGGGGCCAGCTGGACGACAGCCGGCCCGAGAACGGCCTGCCGGTCACGGGCCGGGACCTGAGGGCCGCGCTGGACGCCGTGCTGGCCGGGAAGCCGGCCTCCTCCGCCCAGAAGCCCAGCATCGGGTGCAGCATCAAGTGGAAGGTCCAGTCTTGACAGTCCCCAAACGCGCCGCTACCTTCGCCTCCCAATGATTCCGGCGCGCTCCCTCACCCACGCCCGGCCTCCGCATCGCGGCTCCCGCCGCTAACCGTACCGTCCTCCCCAAATCCCCGTCCGAGATCCAAAACCCCTGAGACCCGTGTTGGGTCAGAGGAAGCGTGTCATGGTGACCTGGCGTCTGGCTGTTCCGAAGGGCCGCATCCAGGAGGGCGTCTCCGCCCTGCTGGCCGATGGCGGCCTGCCCCTCAAGTCCGGCTCCCGCTCCTACCGCCCCCGC
>JAHFOU010000126.1 GCA_023261525.1 Planctomycetota bacterium
ATCCTGGACTACCTGGAGCTCAAGGAGTCCGACCGCCTCAAGCCCCAGATCGTCTCCTCCCAGGTCATCACCAAGGTGGACGACTACCAGGCCATGCTGATCAACCGCCAGCGTAAGGGAGGCATGCTGCTGGCCGGTCAGACCCTCTTCATCCTGGAGACCGTGCCGGCCACGTACGCGGTGCTGGCGGCCAACGAGGCGGAGAAGGCCTCGCCGGTGACCCTGGTCGACGTGCGCCCCTTCGGGGCCTTCGGGCGGCTCTACCTGGGCGGGACCGAGGCCCAGATCGAGGCGGCCGTGAAGGCCGTCACCCAGTCCCTCGCCGAGGTGACTGGCCGCGCCGACGCCAAGACGATGTAGGCTACAATGTCCCCCATGGATGCCCTGCCCGGAGCCGAGCTGGTCGAGGAGGGTCTGAGGGATCTGGCGCGGGGGGCCGAGACCCAGGCTGCCTTGCTCGTTTCCATCGGCGCCCCGAAGTTGCGTAGCCTGGGCATTGCCGTGCCCGAGACAGTCTTGGCGAATCCCGAAAACAGGCTGTATGCCCTCCTTGCCGGGGAGGACTCGGATGCGGCCCACGGACGCTACAACGCCCTGATCCGACGTCTCGTCAGCTATGAGCGGGCCACCGCGTGCGCGAGGTAACCGACCCCGCCCGGATCCGGGCCTTCATGAAGCGTCTGGGGCAAGTCTGCCGGGGGAAGGCCCGGGTCTACCTGGTCGGCGGCTCCTCCGCGGTGCTGGAGGGCTGGCGGGATACCACCCTGGATGTGGATCTCAAGATCGAAGGGGAGGAGGACGCTGTCCTCAAACAGGTCCCGGCGTTGAAGGAGGAGCTCCGGATCAACGTGGAGCTGGCTTCTCCCGGGGACTTCCTGCCGGAGCTTCCCGGCTGGCGGGAACGGAGTCCCTTCATCGTCCGGGAGGGCGGGATCGACTTCTTTCATTACGACTTCTACGCCCAGGCCTTAGCCAAGGTGGAGCGCGGCCACGCCAAGGACCTCGTGGACGTGGGGGAGATGCTGAAGCGCCGGTTGGTAGAGCCCGGGAAGGCCATGGATCTCTTCGCCCGTATCGAGCCGGAGCTGTACCGTTATCCGGCGGTGGATCCCGCTTCGTTGCGCAAGGCGGCGGAAGCCGCTTTTCATCCGAAAGCTTGAAAAGAAACCGCGCGGCGGCCCTGAGGGACCACCGCGCGGTGTTATGAAATCTCGGAGAGGGCCGGACTAGATTCGGTCGTGCCGCTTCATCATGGCGCGCATGCGTTCGCGCATCTTCTTGTACTTGTGCTTCCGCATCTTCTTGCGCCGCTTCTTGAGAACGCTCGACATCCACGATCCTCCTAGAGGGACTCTGAACTATCCTGCCAACACCTTGTCCACGAACTGGGCCAGCTTGGCCTTGGGCATGGCGCCCACGGTCTGGTTCTTCACCTCCCCGCCCTTGAAGAGGAGCAGGGTGGGGACGGACATGACCCCGTAGCGGGCGGCCAGCTCCTGGTTCTCGTCGATGTCCACGGCGCCGACCTTCAGGCCCTTGGCGCCGTAGTCCTTGGCGATCTCCTCCACGATGGGGGCCAGCAGCTTGCAGGGGCCGCACCAGGTCGCGGAGAAGTCCACCAGGACGGTGCCGGAGTTCTTCAGGACCTCCTGGTCGAAGTTGGCTTGGGTCAGGGACAATACGTTCGCCATGGCTCGGGCTCCTTTCGGGTCAGGGGGCTATCTTACCCGCCACCGCTCGAAGTGGAAGCCCCGGCCTTCAGCCTTCCGGCGATCCGGACCAGGATTCCCAGCGCGGCATCCACCTCGGCGGGGGTGGAGGAGTGCCCCAGCGAGAGCCGGACCGTCCCGCGGGAGAGGGCGGCGGGGACGCCCATGGCGGTGAGGACGGGGGAGGGATCGGCGGATCCGGTGTGGCAGGCCGAGCCCGCGGAGACGGCCAGGCCCTCCTGGTCGAGGGCGACCAGCAGGGTGGATCCGTCCACGCCGGGGAGGGAGAGGCTGGCGATCTGGGGCAGGCGCGGGGCAGCCTCGCCGTGGACGAGGAGGTCCGGGAAAGCCTTCTTCAGGCCGGCGGTCAGGCGGTCCCGGAGGGCGGAGATCCGGGCGGATTCCTCCACCAGGTCGCCAAGGACCTGAGCCAGGGCCTCGGCCAGGCCGACGGCCGCAGCGACGTTCTCGGTCCCGGGGCGGCGTCCGCCCTCGTGATCCCCGCCCAGCAGGAGGGGTTTCAGCGTGACGCTGCTGCGGACCAGGAGGACCCCCGCGCCCCTCGGGCCTCCGAACTTGTGGGCGGTGAAGCTGAGGAGGTCCACCGGCAGGGTTTTCCAGTCGACGGGAATGTGGCCGATCGCCTGGGCCGCGTCACCGTGCAGGAGGATGCCGCGGGCCCGGCAGATCCTCCCGATCTCCCGGATCGGATGCAGGACCCCGGTCTCGTTGTTGGCCAGCATGAGGGAAGCGAATCCGGTGTCCGCGTCCAGGGCGGTCTCGAAAGCCGCGGGATCCAGGGTGCCGTCCGGCCGGGGGTTCAGGATCTTCGCACCCCGGGAGCGGGCAGGGGAGAGGACGGCGGGATGCTCGGTGGCGCAGGTCAGCATGCCGCGCCCGGGGGCGGCGCCCAGCACGGCCAGGTTGTCGGCCTCGGTGCCTCCCGAGCAGAAGACGAGCTCCCGGGGGTGGGCGCCCAGTTTTTCCGCGACGAGGTCCCGGGCGTCCTCCAGGGCCTTGCGGGCCAGACGGCCCGGCCGGTGCATGGCCGAGGGGTTGGCGCCCGACAGGAAGGGGGCCATGGCCTCGGCCACGCCCGGGCGCAGAGGGGTGGAGGCGGCATGGTCGAGGTAGATCGCAGGCATGCCGGGGATTGTACGGGGGACTTCCCCCGGCGTTGACTCCCTTTCCCGGGGGGCATAGACTGGCTTGCGCGTGCGCGATCCTTCTCCCAATGCGGCCCACCTCGATGCGAGCGCCGGAGTCTCCGTCCCGGGCCTGCTCGGCGCCCTGGTCTCGGCGGGGCTTGCGCCTTCGGCGTTGAAAGTCCGCTCGGTCGTTTCCGTCTCTGCTTCCTCGGTCCGGGCGGACGGGGTCTCCGCGGCCCGGGTGAACTTGAAACTTGCGAAGGGGATGGATCGAGACAGAGTGGAATCCGAGGCCGTCCGCGCCGGCTTCCGGAAGCTGGGGATTTCCCTCCTCTCCGTCGGTCCCGTCGGGGTGCCGCCGGGTGCAGCCCCCGCGGCCGTCGCCCTCCTCAAGGGCCATGAGGTCTGCTTCCCGCCTTCCGGCACCCTGACGACCGCGGGCGCCGCCCTCCTGGTCTCCCTGGCCACGCCGGGTCCCGCCCCGGCGCTCAAGATCTCGGCAGTGGGGCACGGCCTGCCCTTCCTTCGTCTGGTCGTCGGCCGCGCCTGCGGGGAGGCCGACCAGCTCTGGGAGCTGAAGACCAACCTGGACGACTGCTCGCCCCAGATCTTCGACCACCTGGGCGAGCGTCTGTTCGCGGCCGGGGCCCGGGACGTCGCCCTCGCGCCCCTGCAGATGAAGAAAGGCCGCCCCGGGGTCTGCCTGGAGGTCCTCTGCGATGATGCGGCCCTGCCCTCGGTGGAGGCCCTCATCCTCACCGAGACCCCGAGCCTGGGGGTCCGGCGCCATCGGGTGGACCGTCGCGTCCTGCCCAGGGAGATCCGTCCTGTCCGCACCCGCTACGGGAGCATCCGGGTGAAGCGGGCCCTGGACCCCCGCGGCGTCTGGAAGTCCATGCCGGAGCACGACGACTGCCGTCGTGCCGCGGCCCGCACGGGGGCTCCCCTACGCGAGGTCATGGACGCCGCGCTGGCGGCCTCGGAGACGTCCCGTGGCCGCTAGCCTCGAAACCTATCTCGCGGCGGCCGCCGTGGCGGCTGTGGGCGGCTGGCTGGCCTTCCGCCTCAAGGGCACCAAGGCGCCCGCGCCGAATCCCCAGGCCTCGGTGAGGGCCCTGGGGGACCTTCTCGAGGAGCTCCGTCGCACCAGCAAGTCCATGACCGAATCCCTGGACCGCCGCGCCGCCGAGCTCAAGGTCCTGGTTGCCGAGGCGGACCGCCGCCTGGAGGCCCTGAAGGCCGCGCCGAGCCCGACCGTGCCGTCGGCCCCCGCTCCCGCCGCCAGCGTGCCGGACCTGGCCGTCGACGTCAGCCCCGAGATGAAGGCGGTCTTCGACAGCGTCTACGAGCAGGCCGACCGGGGCAGGCCCGTCACCGACATCGCCCGGGAGACCGGCCTCAACAAGACGGCCGTCACCCTGATCCTGGGCCTGCGCGAGATGCACCGCCCCCCGGCCCCAGATGCCGCGCCCGGTCGGACCGGCGCTCCGCGCTGAAGGGCCCGCCGCCCGCCTGGCCCAGGAGCTCTCCCTGGGCGTGGGCGAGCGCGTGGAGGCCGAGGTCCTTTCCGACCTCGGGGGGAACGCCCACGAGATCCGCATCGCCGGCCGCATCGTGAAGGTCACCGCGCCCCAGCCCCTGGAGGTGGGCGCCGCCCTCCTGCTGTCCGTGCGCCAGGCCTCGGGGCGCCTGATCCTGGAGATCATGAGCCAGCGGAGCGTTTCCCCCGCGCCGGAGGCTGCGCTGGCCGACCGTCTGGAGGCTCTGGGCGCTCCCCGTTCCGAGGCCTACCGGGACGCCCTGGCGGCCCTGCTGGAGCGGGGGCTTCCGGTGGACCGCAAGGCCCTGGACCGCCTGGCCGCGCTCGGGGAGGAGTTCCCCGCCTCGCCGGCCCTGGCGCGGCGGGCGGCCGCCTTCCTGGTCTCCCAGGGCCAGGAGCCCTCCCACGATGCGGTGGAGGCCCTCCTGGCTGCGGCCCGGGGCGGGAGCCTGGCCAAGGCCCTGCCTGTCTTGGAGCGCCTGGGGTTGCTGCCGGACGGCCCGCTCTCCGCGCCGGGGCCCGAAGTCCTGGCCAAGGCCCTGGGCAAGGTCCAAGAGGACGTGGCCAAGCTCCTGGCGGCCGATCCCACGCTGGCGATCCTGGACAAGGAACCACCCTCGGAAGCCAGGACCCTGGCGGAGAAGAAGGTCATGGAGGAGATGCCCGGACTCAGGCCGTTGAAGGAGGCCGCCACGGCCTTGCGGGCTGCCCTCCAGGAGGAGGCGGGACGGCTTCAGATGGGCCTCGACGGCACGCGCTACGCGGAAGGCGTGTTCCAGCCGCCCGGGCATGGAAAGGAATCTCAACTCGTCCGCCTCAAGGTCCTGCGTCGGGAGGGCGGAAGCGGAGGAGGCGGCAAGCAGGGGCCCCTCCGCGTGGGCGTGGCCTTGGACTTGAGCGTGCTGGGCGGAGTGGGGGCCGACCTCCTGGCCGAGGGCCGGGGGCTCTCCGTGGCCCTCAAGGCCGAGCGCCCCGAGGCCGAGGCCCTGCTGAAGGCGCATCAGGTCGAACTGGCCTCGGCCCTGAAGCGCCTGGGCTTCGAGGCGGCCGTCTCCGTGACGCCGGCCTCCCGCGGGGAGCTGGAGGCCGTGGGGCGGGGCCCCCTGGCCGTCGCGTCGGCCCCGGCGCCCCTCCTGGATTTCAAAGCGTGAGCGCCTCCCGCCGCCAGGTGGCTGTGGCCCTGGGCTATGACGAGGCCGGCCCGGGCGTCCCCCAGGTCCTGGCCAAGGGCTTTGGCTTCAAGGCCGAGGACATCCTCCGCCTGGCCGAGGCCCACGGGGTCCCGGTGCGCCGGGACGGCGACCTGGCCCAGACCCTCTCGGCCCTGGATGCGGGGGCCCTGATCCCGCCCGAGCTCTACGCGGCGGTGGCCGAGGTGCTGGCGTTCCTGTACCGCATGAACCAGCTCGCATCCCAGAGGAGGAAGCCATGAGCGTGCGCTATCTGGTCCTCGACATTGAGACGGTGCCCCAGGCCGACCTGGTCTCCAAGGTCCGCTACGCGGGGGAGGGGCTGGACCCGGCCGAGGCCCTGACGCGCTACCGGGCGGAGCTGATGGCGGAGAACGGCAAGGATTTCGCGCCTTGGACCTACCACGTGCCGGTGGCGGCGGCGGTGGCCAAGGTGGGGCCGGACTTCCGTCTGCAGGAGATGGGCTCCCTGGACGAGCCGGAGTTCCGCCCCTTCGCCATCGCCGAGAAGTTCTGGAAGGGGATGGAGGGGGCGTACCGGGAGTCCACCCTGGTGACCTTCAACGGCCGCTCCTTCGACCTGCCGGTGCTGGAGATGGCGGCCTTCCGCTACGGGATCCCGGCGCCGGGCTGGTTCGCGTCGGAGGGTCCGAGCTACAAGCATCCCCGCAACCGCTACAACCAGGCCGCCCACCTGGACCTGATGGACGTGGTGACGAACTACTCGGCCGCGCGCGGCTTCGCGGGAGGGCTGAGCCTGCTTGCGAACGTGATCGGGAAGCCGGGGAAGATGGACGTGCGGGGGGACATGGTGCTGGACCTGCACCAGGCGGGGAAGGCCCAGGAGATCAGCGACTACTGCCGTTGCGACGTGCTGGACACCTATTTCGTGTTCCTGAGGACGCTGGTGATGACGGGGGAGCTGTCCCTGAAGGACGAGCAGGCCCGGGTGGCGGAGGCGAAGCAGTGGCTCCAGGAGCGCCGGGAGTCCTGCCGGGCCTATGGCCTCTACCTGGACCGCTGGGGGGACTGGGCGGATCCGAGGAAGGTATAATGGCTTCCGCATGACCCGTCCCCGCCGTTGCGGCCTCGTTCTCTTGGTCGTCGTCGGCGTGCTGGGCGTGCTGGTGATCCTGTCCGTGGCCTTCGTGACGATGGCACGGCTGGAGCGGCGGGCTTCCGAGCAGAGGCGGAATGCGACTCAGGCCCTG
>JAHFOU010000127.1 GCA_023261525.1 Planctomycetota bacterium
CAGCGTCGCGATCAAGTACATGACGCAATCGACCTGGTCGCACGCCACGCTTTACATCGCAGACGCCCTGGATCCGTCAAGCGAGGGGGAAAAGTCCCGGGTCCTGTTGGAGGCGGACATCATTGCAGGGGTCCGAGCCGTCCCGCTCAGTCAGTACTCCGGGCTTCATACGCGCATCTGCAGGCCCGTGGGACTCGAACCGAAAGAGATCGACGCCCTGGTGAGCTTTGCGGTTTCCCATATCGGCCAAGCCTACGACCTGAACCATGTTCTGGATTTGGCCCGGTATCTGCTGCCGACACCCCCGGTGCCGGTCCGATGGAGACGTCCTATGATCGCCCTGGGCAGCGGCGACCCAACCAGGGCCATCTGCTCCTCCTTGATCGCCCAGGCCTTCCATTCGGTCCGTTATCCGATCCTTCCCAACGTGACGGACGTCCCGCCGGAGGATCCCGACGGGGCGCACTGTCACAAGGAAATCCTTCATATCCGTGACCTGGGCTTGTTCATGCCGAGGGATTTCGACGTCTCCCCCTACTTCCGGATCGTCAAGCCGAGGATCGATGAAGGATTCGATCCTCATCGGATCAACTGGAGCCCGGATTCCCCTGCTGGATAGCGAAGCACTCCCCTCAGCGACCCAGGCCCGTCACATCGGTTCCTCCCGTTTCCTCAGGCGACGCTCCAGGATCCGCCGGACCCTGGTGAGGGTCCGGGTGGTGGCCGTGGACTGGAACTGGACCTTGTGGTGGAGCCCTTCCATCTGCTGGCCAAGCTCGACCTGCATGGATGAGGATTTCTGGACGGATAGGATCTGGGAGGGATACACGCTCCGGTACCCGGTCATCAGGAAGCTGATGACGCAGGCCAGGGCGGCGTAGGGCCCGATCGCCGGGCCGAAGACCTCCACCGCCATGATGCTGGCCGCGATCGGCGTGTTGGCGGCCCCGGCCAGCAGACTCACGAAGCCGATCGCCGCGAAGGTCGCCGGGTTGAGCCCCATCCATCCCGCGTAGGCCGATCCGGCCGTGGCTCCGACGAAAAAGGTGGGCGTCAGGATGCCTCCGCTTCCCCCGAAACCGAGGGTCAAGCTCGTGAAGACGGGCTTGAGCAGGAAGTCGTACCATGCCACGGGCTTGCCTGCCAAGGCATCCTGGATCCCGTCCAGGCCCAGCCCCAGGTAACGAGGCGAGAATGCGGATGCGAGACCCACGAGCGCCAGCCCGCCCAATAGGGCTTTCACCAGGCCGGGCAGGCGGATCCTCTTGTGGAGGGCCTCCCCCCAGGCCAGGGTCTGGATCAGGATGTGGGCACAGAGGCCGAAGAAGACGCCCGAGAGAGCCACCTTCACGAAATAGGTCTCGCTGAAATCGGGAACGAAGCGGACGGCCTCACGGAAATAGGTGACTCCCAGGGCCGAAGAGACCTGGAAGCCGATGATGCCGGCAACGAAGGACGGCAGGAGGACGTCGTAGAGGATGCTCCCCACGAAGAGGACCTCGATCCCGAAGATCGCCCCCGCCAGTGGCGTCCCGAAGACGGCGGCGAATCCCGCGCTGACCCCGCAGATCACCAACTTGCGCCGGTCGGCATCATTGAAGCGGGCGATGTCCGAGAACAGGGAGGCCAGCCCAGCACCGATCTGGGCGCAGGGCCCCTCCTTGCCCGCCGATCCTCCGCAGGCCAGAGTGATCACGGTGGCGACGAGCTTCACCGGCACCACGAGGGGGCTGATCCGTCCCGCCCGCTTGTGCACGGCCTCGATGACCTTCTCCGTGCCGTGGCCCTTGGCGTCCGGAGCCAGTTTCCAGGTCAGGAGCACGCTGGCGCAGAGGGCGAGCGGGAGGCTCCAGTAGTAGTTTTGGATGCGGCCTGCCCAGGCGATGCTTCCGCCGAGCACCTTGATGAAGAGCGCCGTCGAAGCCCCGACCAGGATGCCGATGATCGTGGCCAGGACGAACCACTTCAGGACGTTAAGGAAAAGCCCTGACCCTTCGGCGAGCCGCTGTCTCATCATCCCTGCTGCATCAACCGTTCTCCTGGAGGGACTCTCCCAATGCGCGCAGGACTCTTTGCGCCGCTGCGACATCCATTCGAGGCTGCCCCGAGAGGGCCTTGCGGATCGCCGCCTCCACAGTGCCGGCGAGAGCCCGGTCCACCCGGGCCCCCTTCGGGGTCAGCCGGAAGTGGGCGACCCTCCCGTCGCGCTTGTCCCGCTCCCGGCGCAGGTAGCCCTTCCGGACCAGGCGGTGGAAGACCCCCGTCAGGGTGCTCGGATCCACCTGGAGCAGCCCGGAGACGCCTCCCGCCGTGATATCCGGGACCCGGCCGACGACCCGGATCACGAGGCGCTGGGGTCCGGTCACTCCCAGTTCGGTATTCATCCGTTTTGAGGCGGAATGCAGGGAGTGGTCGAGCACCCAGAGCAGGCGCATGAACCCGAGCGTCTCTCCGAGGCGCTCGACACCCGATGCTTCAACCTCGTCCGGTGCCGCGGCTCTTTTCGTCATCAGGCGTGTGCTCCTTGTCCTTTCGGGATCCGGAAGGATAACAGCGCCTTCAGGAGCGCGTCGATATCCGATTGGGCGGGAAGGCAATAGGCGGCCTTGGATGCGCGACTGTCCCCAACCCGGATGCCGAGGTATCGCTTCGGGGTCCGCAAGGCGAAGGCGTCCTCATCCGTAGTGTCGTCTCCCACGTAAAGGGCCCGATCGCAGCTCAAGAGTCGACGTATCCTCTTAAGGGCCGCCCCCTTGTGGGCCAGGGATGGCGGCATGAAGTCCACCACGTCCTTCCCCTCCAGGATCCGGACCCGCCCGAAGGATGCAGCCTCCCTGAAGATCCTCTCCCTGACCTGGGGTTTGAGGGCGGAGGAGACCTGCCGGTAATGGACGGCGCAGGAGAGGCCCTTACCTTCGATCCGGATGCCGGGTGTATCCGCGAACGCCCGGCGCAAGTGGCGCTCCCAACGGCGGACCCTGCGGCGGATGGCCTTGGGCAAGGGCATGGGGGGCATCCATTCCATCCCGTGGTTTCCGACCAGGCAGGAGAGGGTGATCCCCTGCGTCATGAGCGCCAGTTGTCGCCTGGACCGGCCCGAGACCAGCGCACATGGATAGAAGCCGGAGAGCTCCCGGAGCAGGCGACGGGTCGAAGCCCGGATCCTGGCCTTGTCGGGATCCTCCACGATGGGAGCCAGGGTGCCGTCGTAGTCGAAGACCAACGCCGCAGCCCCGCGGCAGAACTCCATCAGGCAGGCGAGATGCCGGGGCTGGAGGATGTCCTTCACGGCGCATATTCTACGTCAAACTAGTTTGAACACAAACAAAATACGCACTACAATAGGCTTATGCAAGGCCAAGGCATTGGGCGGAAGGGGAATCTATGACTCCGTGGAGCCATCTCGCGGGCCTCGTCCTGCATGCCCTGAGGGTCTCCCCGCCCAGGCCGCCCCTGACGGCGAAGAGTGTGGCTGCAGCGGAAACGGGCACCTTCCGGGAAGCCCCATGGCGGGAGCCACCCGCTGACGTGATGGCCTATGCCTACAGGCAGGCCTTCTCCAGCAGGAACATGTGGTGACGGATGGAGTTTCCGAACGATCCCGGGTCCCAGGCGTTGCGTTCCACGACATGCCCACTAGAATGGCTGCATGACGCATCCCGCCCACTGGCGCAAAAAGCATCTCGGCTCCACGGCCGAGAACGTCGATCCGCCCTACTCCCCGCGCTAGGCGGGGGGCCCCCTCTCACAACTGACCTCCTTTCTCACGCCTTAGAAGCCTCTGGCCGCATCGCGTTTTCGCGGCGGCCGGAATCCGTTTCCATACCTGGGGATCGCGAGGAAACCCATGTCGCACAAGATGACGTCCTAATCGCCACATGAAGTTCATTCGGAAACTTTGGGAGGATTGCGGGATCTGCGTGATCCTCTTGGTCGCAGTGCCCGTTCTGGCACTGATTCAATGCCACGAGGCGTGGCGACGCTTCCTTCGAGGCGGAAAGGAGTATTGGGAGTGATGTCCGGCCTGACACTCCCGCTCTGGTCGTTAATCCCCTTTGGGGGGCTGCTGATGGCCATCGCCCTCTGTCCTCTCGTCGCCCCTTCCTGGTGGCACAAGCGCTTCCCCTGGGTGAGCGTGGTCTTCGGCCTGCCCCCCGTCCTCTATCTCCTGGCCCAAGGGGCACCCTGGAGCGGCCGCTATCTGCACACCCTCCACGAGTACCTGGCATTCATCATCCTGTTGGGATCCCTCTTCGTGATCTCGGGCGGCGTCCTCCTGCGCGGCCACCTCGTGGGAACGCCCTTCGTGAACACCGCGCTCCTGGCAGTGGGCACCCTGCTGGCCAGTGTCGTGGGAACCACGGGGGCCTCCATGCTCCTCATCCGCCCCGTCCTTCAGGCCAACCGGCGAAGGACGAGCCGGGTCCACATCGTCGTCTTCTTCATCTTCCTGGTCTCCAACATCGGGGGATGTCTCACGCCTCTGGGGGATCCGCCGCTCTACCTCGGCTACCTGAAGGGCGTCCCCTTCGCCTGGACCTTGGGACTCGCGGGCCCCTGGGCGGCGGTCTCCGGCGTCCTGCTAGCGGGGTTCTTCTTGGTCGACTACGTGCTCTACCGCCGGGAGAGTGGCGTCCACGCAGACGAGGCGGAGGGGCTGAGGGACCCCCTGGACCTGGACGGCTGGGCCAACCTCGCTCTCCTGGGCGGGGTGGTCCTGGCGATCTACTTTGCCGGCCGTCAGCACTGGCCCGCCGGTGTCCAGGAGGGCGTCCTCCTGGCCCTGGCCGGCCTCTCCTGGCGGCTGACCCCGGCCCGGGTCCGCCAGGCCAACGCCTTCAACTTCCATCCCATCCGGGAGGTGGCCATCCTCTTCGCGGGGATCTTCGCGGCCATGGTCCCGGCCCTGGCGATCCTGGAAGCCGCCCCCCAGCGCTGGCCGGAGCTCAGGATCACCGAGCCCTGGCAGTTCTTCTGGGCCACGGGGGCCCTGTCGAGCTTCCTGGACAACGCGCCGACCTACCTCAGCTTCACCGCCCTGGCTTCGGGCCTCCACGGCGTGGACGCCGGGAACCTCTCGCAGCTCCTGGCCACCGGAACCGGGGCGCGGCTCCTCACGGCGATCTCCCTGGGCGCCGTCTTCATGGGAGCCATGACCTATATCGGCAACGGCCCCAACTTCATGGTGAAGGCCATCGCGGAGGAGGCCGGGATCCGGATGCCCTCCTTCTTCGGCTATTTGGGCTGGTCCTGCGCGGTGCTGCTGCCGGTCTTCCTGATGATGACCTTGTGGATGTTCTGAGGCTTACTTCCCTAGAGGGTTTTGAGGAGGTGAAGGATGGCGTGTTGCAGAGGCTGCGGAGCCCAGATGACCGAGGCGAACCAGCCTCCCCCGGGATCCAAGGCCGAAGTCGAAGGTCGTTGCAGCGGTTGCGCCAAGCTTCCCCAAGGATGGATCGTATTCCTGATCCTGGGGGCTCTGATGGCCCTCGGATTCTTGTTTCTGAGGTGATGCTCATGATGCGGGAGGGATAAACGGGATGCGTTTGGAGGACATGGGGATCATCGGGAACTGCCAGGTCTCGGCACTCGTGGAACGCACGGGTGCGGTGGTCTGGTGCTGTCTGCCCCGGTTCGATTCGGAGCCGGTGTTCGGCGCCCTCCTGGACGAGAAGGAGGGTGGCCGGTTCCAGGTCGCGCCGGCCGGAGGGGAAGCTGGCGTCCAGCGTTACCTTCCCAACACCAACGTCCTGGAGACCCTCTTCGATACCCCGGAAGGGAAGTTCCGGGTGCTGGACTTCGCTCCCAGGTTCATCCTCCACGACCGCAGCTTCCGCCCCACCCAACTCGTGCGCATCCTGGATCCGTTATCCGGAGCGCCACGGGTCCGCGTGGCCTGCGAGCCGGTCCTGGGCTGGTCCAGGAAGCCGCCCCGCCGTCTCCAGGGCTCCAACCATCTCGACTTCGAAGGATTCCCTTCCCCCCTGCGCCTGACGGCGGATGTCCCGCCTACCTACCTGGAAGGGCAGCCCTTCCCCCTGACCCGCCGACATCACCTGGTGCTCTCCTGGGGGCCTCCCGTAGAGGAAGCGCTCGCCCCGCTCTGCGAGCGCTACCTCAACGAGACCGTGGCCTATTGGACCACCTGGGTCAAACAGTGCAACATCCCCTACGCCTACCAGGACGAAGCCATCCGGTCCGCGTTGGCGCTGAAGCTCCACTGCTTCGAGGATACGGGGGCCATCATCGCGGCCTCGACCACCTCGATCCCGGAGGCTCCCGGCAGCGGAAGGACCTGGGACTACCGCTACTGCTGGCTGAGGGACTCCTTCTACGCCCTCTCGGCCTTCCGATTCCTGGGCCAGTTCGAGGAACGCGAACGCTTCATCCATTACCTGCTCAACATCGCGGCCTCCAGCCCCAACCTGGACCTTCAACCCCTCTACCGGGTGGATGGGGGGCGGGACGTGGAGGAGCGCATTCTGCCGGATTGGCCCGGATTCGGAGGGGAAGGCCCCGTGCGCGTGGGGAACGCCGCTGCGGGCCACCTTCAGAACGACATCTTCGGCGAGCTCGTGATGGCCCTCTCGCCGGTCTTCCTGGACGACCGGTTCCGGCAGGAGCAGTGCCGCGAGACCATGGATCTGCTGGAGCGCCTCGCCCACAAGGCCATCGCATCGGCTGGGACGCCGGATGCGGGGATCTGGGAATACCGTCGGGACTGGAAGCCCCAGACCTTCTC
>JAHFOU010000128.1 GCA_023261525.1 Planctomycetota bacterium
TCCAGTACGATGTCGGGGCCGCGGCCTTCCCCGCCCCCGACGAGCGGCCGATCAAGGCCGGCACCCGCACCGAGATCGGCATCCCCCGCCACGAGCTCTTCGACTACTGGCGGTACCGCTGGCCCTTCAACCGCCACTTCCGCTATGCCGCGGTCTACACCCAGTACGGATGCCCCTACTCCTGCTCCTACTGCACGGAGTCCATCACCAGCGTCGCCTGGCGCCCCGCCGAGGAGGTGCTCGAGGAGATGCGCCGGCTCAAGGCCGCCGGCTACCGGGAACTCCACCTGGGGGACGCCAGCTTCGGCTTCCCCAAGCCCAACGCCGTGGCCCTGCTCGAGGGCATGGCCCGCGAGCGCATGGGCTTCAGCTGGAGCTGCTACACCTATCCCGGCCTGGCGGACCGGGAAATGCTGGAGAAGATGAAGGCCGCCGGTTGCCACACGGTGGTCATCGGGATCGACTCGGCCGACATCGACCTCCTGAGGACCTACGGCCGGCGCCTGAGCCTGGAGCGGATCGAGCGCTTCCTGCAGGACTGCAAGCAGCTGGGGATCGACGTCTGCGGGGACTTCATCCTGGGATTCGACCAGGAGACCGAGGCCTCCGTGAAGCGCACGGTGGACCTGGCCCTGAGGTCTCCCCTGGCCTATGCCTCCATCAACATCGCCACCCCCCTCTTCGGATCCTCGCTGCGGGAGAAGGCCCGCCTCGAAAGCCGCCTGGACGACCAGGCGCACGGCTTCGATACGGCCGGGAATTCCGTCCTCGGGAACTCCACCCTCGGCCCCGAGCGCCTGCGCATGCTTCGGCGCGAGGCCAACCGCGCCTTCTACCTGCGCCCCTCCTACCTCGCGAGGCGCCTGACGGGGATCCGGGGCCTGGAGCACCTGGCCATCCAGGGCCTGGAGGCCTCGGCCCTGGCCGAGAACTACCTCAGGCACCTGGTCGGGACCAGCGCCAGCCTGAGACCCGGCGAGTAGATGACCCTCGCCCGCTCCAGCGCCCACTTCTTCGCGGCCCGCCTCGCGAAGATGGCCATGGCGCTGGTCGCGGGATGGATCCTGGCCCACGCCCTGGCGCCCGAGGGCCGGGGGGCCTACGGCCTCATCGTCCTGCTCACCTCCTCCTTCCTGTTCAAGGTGTCCAACCTGGGCATCGCCGGCGCGAACCAGGTCCTGGTGGCCCGCACGCCCGCCCAGGCCTCGGCGGCCGCCGCGGGGGCTCTCTGGATCGGACTGGGCCTGGGGACGGTGGTGGCCGCCGCGGCCGCCCTCCTCTTCCCCTTCTGGGGGCCCGCCCAGCTCCACCAGGACCACATCGACCTGCGCGTCGGCCTGATGCTGGGCATCTTCCCCCTCCTGCCCTGCATCAACCAGTTCGAGGCCATCCTCCTGGGCCAGCAGCGCTTCCGCTACGTGAACGCCGTCCACCTGGCCTCCACGGCCTTCTTCCTGGCGTCCCTGGCCATCGCCCTGCTCTGGCTCCGCAAGGGCCTGGACGGGGCCATCGCCTGCGCGGTGGCCCAGACCCTGCTGAACTTCCTCTGCTTCGGCCTCCCCTGCGTGAGGGGGATCGCCCTGAAGCCGGACCTCTCCTTCCTCAAGCTCCAGCTGAGGCTCGGCCTGTCCCTGGAGGCCGTGAACTTCCTGGCCTACCTGGGCTCCCAGGCCAGCGACCTGCTCCTGGCCCCGTTGGGGGTCTCCCGGGCCGCCATCGGGAACGCGTTCGAGGCCTGCAAGATCGAGCAGACCCTCATCCTGACCGATTCGGCCACGCCCGTCCTCCTTTCCGGGCTCTCCTCCATGCCGCCGGACCAGGCCAGGACCGCCACGGCGAGGGCCTGCCGCACCCTGCTCTTCCTCCAGCTCCTGGCCGTCCTGGCCGCCTGGGGCGTGCTCTCCTGGCTCTACCCCCTGCTCCTGCCGGCCTACGCCCTGGTCCCGGCGAGCATCGTCTTTCTGGTCCCCGGCGTCGCCGTCGCCGCCGTCCCCAAGATCCTGGCCTGTTACGCGGTCTCGGTCCAGAAGCCCCTGTACGGGCTCTACGTGACCTCCGCGGGCTGCCTGGCCTCCGTCCTGGCCGCCCTCCTCCTCATCCCCTCCCATGGCATCCACGGCGCCCTGGCGGCCACCAGCCTGGGGTATCTCGCGGAGGCCGCCGCCGCGCTCGCCGTGTTCATGCGCCTCTCCGGAGCCGGGCCCCTGGAGACCCTCGTCGTCACCCCGAGGGACCTGAAGGGGTACGCGGAACGCCTGAAGGGCGCCCTGGGGGCCAAAAGGACGGTTTGACTCCCGCTCCAGAGGGAGTAGACTGGATCTATGGCCAAGGTCCTCCTCATCTACCCGCCCTGGTACACCCTCCTGGGGATGCAGTGCCGGGAGGTCCCCCTGTCCATGGCCTACCTCGCGGCCGTCCTGAAGCGGGCCGGGCACGAGGCCCTCATCTACAACGCCGACGTCTCCGAGGTCGCCCAGGTCCGCAAGATGGACATCAAGCTGGACGCCTTCAAGCAGTACCAGGCCTCCCTCTACGACGTGGGCGGGCGCTTCTGGCAGGAGGTCGGGAAGGCCATGAACGCCCACCACCCCGACATCGTCGGCATCCACATGAAGACGGCCTCCTTCCAGTCCGGCGTGAACCTGGCCACCCTGGTCAAGAAGGCCAGTCCCAAGGTCCCCGTCATCGTGGGCGGGCCCCATCCCTCCATGGTGCCCGAGGACGTCCTCAAGCACGAGGTCTTCGACTACGCCGTCCTGCACGAGGGCGAGATCTCCATGGTCAACCTCGTCAACGCCCTGGCGGCCGGGCGCGCGCCCACGGACGTCAAGGGCATCGCCTACCGCGACGGCTCCGGCAAGGTCGTCCGCAGCCCTGGCCAGGAGGCCATCAAGGACCTGGACGCCGAGCTGCCCTTCCCCGACCGGGAGGCCGTGCTCGACAAGAACCTCTACGTGCCGGAGTCCTACGGGCTCTGCTTCACCTCCCGGGGCTGCCCCTTCGAGTGCATCTACTGCGACTCCCCCAAGTTCTGGGGCCGCAAGGTCCGCTACCGCTCCCCGGACAACGTGATCGCCGAGATGGTCGAGGTGCACGGCAAGTTCCACACCGCCTACTTCAAGTTCTACGACGACACCTGGACCCTGAACCAGAAGCGCGGCATCGAGATCTGCGAGGCCATGATCAAGGCCGGCCTTCCCGCCAAGGGCGTGACCTGGCAGTGCACCACCCGGGCCGACTGCCTGGGCGACGACCTGGCCAAGGCCATGAAGGCGGCCGGGTGCGCCATGGTGAACATCGGCCTCGAGACCGCCAGCGACCGCATGCTCAAGGTCATCAAGAAGGGCGAGACCCGCGAGGAGATCGAGGCCGGTGTCAAGCTCCTGCAGAAGCACGGCGTCCCCGTGAACCTCTACGTGATGATGGGCCTCCCGACCGAGACCGAGGCCGAGGTCGAGGAGACCATGAAGTTCGCGCGGGACCTCAAGCCCAACTCCCTCATCCCCTCCATCGCCACCCCCTACCCCGGCACCGAGCTCTACGAGGTGGCCAAGAAGGACGGCTTCATCCAGAGCGACCTGGACTGGGCGGAGTTCTTCCACCAGAGCCCCAAGATGGGCCTCTCGCGCGCCATCGAGCCGCAACGCTTCATGCGCTTGAAAGACCGCTTCCTGAACACCTCGGACGACTACAACACCTGGAAGGTCAAGATGGGCATGGTGCGCCGCGGGAGCGTCCTCCTGCTGAGGGACCCGCGGACCTTCGCCCTGAAGCTGGTCCGGAAGATGATGCCGGCCGCCGGCCCGGCCGTCTAGCGGACGACCTTCTCCTCGCCCCGGTAGAGCGAATCGAAGCCCTCGACCTCGGGGCAGTACTTGCAGAGCGGCATCTCGCGGATCGAGGTCCTGAGGGCCTTGCGGAAGGCCGTGTACTTGTTCCCCTGCCAGACCGCCGTCACCCCCCCGTCCAGGAAGGCGTTCCCGAAGACGTGCTTGTCGTGGGTGTCGTGGCAGCAGGGCACCATGCTCCCGTCCCAGTTGATCACCGCGGTCCGGTAGATCCAGTTGCACTTCGTGACCTGGGCCTTGAGGCGGGCCCCGTCCGGCGTCAGCTCGTAGCGGCGCTTGTCGGCGTCGCGGGGGAGGTACTTCTCGGCCAGCTTCGCGAAATCCGGGTCGTCGTCGTCGATACCCACGGTCTTGATGTCGAAGAGGTCCACGCCGAGCTCCTGGGCCAGCGCGCGCATCCGCCCCAGCTCGTGCTCGTTGTGGCGCATCAGGATGAACTGGAGGTCGATCACGGGCAGGGACCTCCCCAGCGCGCGCTTCTCCTCCACCACCAGCCGGATGCCCTCCTTCACCTTCTCGAAGGAGGAGCCCACGCGGTAGACCTCCATACTCTGCTGGGAGGCCCCGTCCAGGCAGACCTTGAGGTGGGAGAGGCCCGAGGTCAGGATCTCCCGCACCTGGGCCCGGTCCGTGAAGAAGTGCCCGTTCGTGGAGACGTGGACCGTGATGCCCTTGGCGGCGGCCAGACGGCACATCTCCGCCAAGTGGGGATGCAGGAAGGGCTCCCCGTAGTTGTGGAGCGTGAGGTCCAGGACCCCGTCGCCGACCTCGTCGAGCAGGGCCCGGTACTTCCCCATGTCCATCATCCCCTGGGCGCGCTTCAAGGTCCCCGCCCCGGTGGGGCAGGTCGGGCACTTCAGGTTGCAGAGGTTGGTGGGCTCCACCATCAGGGCGTAGGGGCGGCTGGTGATGCGCTCGGTCTTCCTCAGCTCGGCCCAACGGGCCCTCAGCCAGTTCGGCGCCCAGCGGAAGGGCGACTTCTGACCCAGGACCTGGCGGGCGCGGCGAAGGAAGCGCATCCCCGGAGTATACCCCCTCAGGCCGTCTCGATCCGGACCCCGGACGGGAATGCCCGCACGGGAAGCGGACGGCCCTCCAGCAGGACCTGGGTGCCCTCAGGGCAGAGGAAGCTGACCTGGTCCAGGGCCTTCGGCGACGGCAGGAAACGGCCGAACACGGGGTCGTCCACGCCATCCAGCAGGATGCGTCCCGGCTCCGCGCGCCAGCGCAAGGAGCGTCGGAGCATGGCCTGCCCCAGCAGGGAGGACGTCCTGAGGACCTGGATCCGGCCCTCCCGGTGGCGGTCGGCCAGGACGCCCAGGGCGGCGGCCTCGTCCGGGAGGAAGGCCCTCTCCCTCCGTGTGCGGGGCTTTCCCAGGTGGGTGAACAAGGCCAGGCTTCCCCCCGTCTCCTCCAGACGGTCCAGGATTCGGGGGGCCAGGAGGGCGGGAAGATCCTCCGGGGCGTCCTTCCGGTAGTCCCCGTACCGGCGGAAGCGGTAGACCAGGCTTCCGTCCCGCAGGTGGAAGGGCTCGATCAGGTCGTTCGACTCATAGGGCGGGACCCCCAGGTAGGCGCAGGCCTTCCCCAGGGCGCGCCGGACGGGCGCGGGCGCCGGGACGGAGGCCAGGTCCAGGGCCGCCGCGGCCAGGCGGCGCAGGGCCGGCACGGCCTCATCGGCCCCCTGGTGGTGCTCCAGGCGTCCACAGGGCCGGTCCTGGCCGACCACGCGGGTCAGCAGGTCCTGGCTCCAGCAGAAGCGCATCCCCGCCCCCACGGTCAGGTCGGCGTGGTACTCCAGCACCGGCTGGTCCGTCCCGTTGGGGCTGAGGTAGCGGGGAAGGTCCCCCAGGGAGCGCGGATGCATCAGGTTCTGAAGGTTGTGGAAGGGGCCTCCGTGGTTGATCCAGACCCGGATGTCCAGGCCCTCGGCCTTCAGCACGGCCAGGGCCCGCTCCGCCATCCCCCTGCGGAAGCCCCCGGCCTGCTCGAAGTCGCCGTAGCTGTGCAGGCAGTCGATCCATCCCCGGCGGATCCAGCCCAGGATGCGAACCGCGGCGGCCGACGGGCGGTCCGAGACGCCCTCGAAGTAGGACACCACGTCCCGGACGGACGGGTGGGCGCAGTAGAACCAGAAGGAATCCCCCACGTCCAGGCCCAGGCCGGGCCCGGAAGGCGTCCCCTCGCGGGTGTTCAGGAAGCGGTGGATCTCCTCGAAGCGGTCGGGGGAGCACCCGTCCACGTCGCTCGCGAGCGCCAGGGAGGCCCGGTAGGGGAAGGGGTGGGGGCGGAGCGCAACCCCGGAAGAGAGGCTCAAGATCGGCCCATCATAGCGGGCAACCCCGGGGCCGCAAGGCGACGGCAACGGTATACTTGGCCCCGTGATCCGCGTCGCCCTCCTCTGCGCCGACGAGCCGGCCAGCCGCCACGTCGCGGGTGCCCTCGCGCAGGCCGGATTCCTGGCCGGCATCCTGCTGGAGCGCGGAGGCCCCCCCCGACGCCCCTCCCGCCCCCTCCCCCTGCTCCACCGTGCCTTCGGGAAGCTGTACCACCTGCTCTACTACGATCGGGCCCGACGCCAGGCGGAGGAGCGCCTGAGGGCCGATCTCTTCGGATCCGCCGAACCGGCCTTCCCCGCCGGGACGCCCCTGCAGGCAGTGGAGGATGCCAACACCCCCGAGGCCCGGGCCTTCCTCAAGGGCCTGGATCCCGAGGTCCTGGTGGTCTGGGGCACCCGCCTGCTGGAGCCGGGGACCTTCGCCCTGGGCCGGAGGGCCGCCCTGAACTGCCATATGGGCGTCCTGCCCGACTACCGCGGGAGCCTCTCCGAGTTCTGGGCCCTGGCCGAACACAAGCCTCAGGACGCGGGCTGGACCCTGCACCAGGTGA
>JAHFOU010000129.1 GCA_023261525.1 Planctomycetota bacterium
GTCCCGGGGCCCCTTCGTGGGCGTTAACTGCGGAGCCATCGCCGAGAATCTGGTGGAGAGCGAGCTCTTCGGTCACGAGAAGGGCGCCTTCACCGGGGCCGCCACCCTGCGGCGCGGGTATTTCGAGACGGCCGGCGGGGGCACCCTCTTCCTGGATGAGATCGGGGACCTCCCTCTTCCCCAGCAGGCTAAGTTGCTGAGGGTGCTGGAGACGCGCAGTCTGAGGCGCCTGGGGGGGAGCGAGGAGGTCCGGGTGGACGTCCGCTTCCTGGCAGCCACCCACCGGGACCTGGGCCGGGCTGTGGCGGATGGGACTTTCCGGGGGGATCTCTACCATCGCCTGAAGGTTGCAGAGATCGCCGTGCCGCCCCTGCGGCAACGCAAGGGCGACATTCCTCTTTTGGCGAACTACTTCCTCAGCGGGATCTGCCTGCAACGGGGAAAACCCCTGACCCTGGCCTGGGACGCGCTTGCCCGGTTGGAGGCCTACCCCTTTCCAGGAAACGTGAGGGAATTGAAGAACGTGCTGGAACGCTCAGCCATCCTGGCCAAGGGGCAGGTCATCCGGGAGCAGGACCTTCCCTTCCTGGACGCGGGTCCGGCGGAGGAAGCGAAGGGGGGAGGAGACTTCCTGTCGCTCAAGGAATACGCGGAGCGCGAGGAGCGCAAGCACCTTCTGGAGGCCCTGAAGCGGACGGGGGGGAACAAGAGCCGTGCGGCGGAGGTTCTTCAGATCAGCCGTCAGGCCCTGCACAGGAAGCTCAAGGAGTACCGGCTAGACCAATTGTAACTTGAGCGATACGTTCAGATGTAACGATAAAGTTACATTTCTGATTTAAACCTCCATCGAGATCTAGGCTAAATCTGTAACTCAATATATACGAATAAGATGCGGAATCTGTGTTCGCGTCCTGGGGTGGCATCACGTTCGCTAAAGCTTTGCCGTGATGCATCGACGATCTCAGTGGAGGTATGACACGATGAGCATGAAACCTGCCCGGAAGTGGTGGATCGCCTTGTCCCTGTTGGGCCTGCCTCTGTGTGCCGCCCTGGCCGCACTTTCTCCCGTCCGGATCTGGGATGGGACCTACCCACATTCCGGATTGGGCTGGTCCGTGGCCAACGTGGGTGACGTGAACGGAGACGGCGTGCCGGATCATGCCATGGGGGCTCCAGACTTCGATGTCTATAATGGGGGGGCAGGTCCCTCCCGGGGCGAAGCCTATGTGTACTCCGGGAGTGACGGTGCGCTCCTCTGGGCTTGGCCCGGCCAGTTGCCCCACGGGGGGCAAGGTTGGTCGGTCGCCGCGGCGGGAGACCTGGATGGGGATGGGTGTGCCGATGTGCTGGTGGGGGAACCCCAGTACTCGTTCCAGCATGCATCCGGCGCCGGGAGAGCGCGCGCCTACTCGGGAAGAACCGGACAGCCTCTCTGGGCCTGGGGAGAGGAAATGAGCTCTTCCTTTGGTAGGGCCGTTTCTGGAGAGGGTGATGTCGACGGGGACGGAACCCCGGATATCGTCGTGGGGGAACCGACTGCGACCTCCGGTGGTGTCCCAACCGGGAGAGTCTGGGTATTTTCCGTAAGAACCGGTGTGACGCTTCGGTTCTGGAGCCGCCCCAGCGCGACGCAGTGGTTCGGAGATGCCGTTTCGAGCGACATGGATTTCGATGCGGACGGTTGCGCGGACGTGGTGGTCGCGGCTCCGAACACGGGCGTGCTGAATAGCGGGGATTTCAAAAGCACGGTGTACCTGTATTCGGGACGCACCGGGGGGCTTCTGTGGTCCCGGGAGTTCAACCTTGGCAATTGTCAGCTTTCCAGTATGAAGATCAAAAGCTTCCAGGATCTGGATGGGGACGGGATCCCGGACGTCCTGGTGGGCATGGGGATGAGCGGGAGGGTGTTCGCCTGCTCCGGTCGGGACGGAAGTGTCCTCTGGACCGCCGCGGGGCCGACGGGTTCGAGTGGTTTCGGGGCTGCGCTCTCGGTCACGCCGGACGTCGACCGGGATGGGGTCTCAGACATCCTGGTCGGGGCGCCTTTCCCGGTCTGGTCGGGGACGTCCTGGACGCCCGGGAAGGTGTGCCTGTGTTCCGGCCGCAATGGGACCGTCCTCCAGTCCTGGGATGGGGAGAACGGTTATGACTACTTCGGCTGGGCCGTTTCCCATGCGGGGAAGAGGGGTTTCCTGGTGGGATCCCATACTCATGACAGCAAGGGCCGCGTCTACCTGCTGTCCTTGCCCCGGATGTTCTCCGTGGGGCCTGCAGTCGAGGCTACAGTCGTGAAGGAATAGGGCCGGCTTGAGTTGAGACACCTCGCCCAGGCCGGGCTTCCTCGGCCTGGGCGGGTGCACGTGCGGGACGTGCGATGGCGCTACGGCGCCGTCGGCAGGGGCTGGACCTTCTCCGGATGGTCCCAGGCCAGCAGAGCCTGCTTGGCCGCCATGGCCGTGGCGGCATTGGAGTCCTGGGCCAGGGTCTCGAGGGCCGGCCTCAGGGCCGGCGCCCTCAGCGCCCCGGCCGCCCGGGCCGCGTCGGCCAGCACCGTCTCGCGCTCCTGCTCGCGGTCCTTGCCCGGGAAGGCCGTTTCCACCGCGGCCCGGTTCAGGAAGGTCCCCAGCACGCCGGCCGCGCCGGCCTGCCGGCGGGAGCCCAGCCAGATGGCCGCCGTGAACTTCACCTCCGGGGCCTCGTCCGCCAGGGCCTTGGGCAGGGCCTTCAGCGCCGCCTCGTCCCCGATCACGCCCAGGGCATGGGCGCACATCTTGCGCAGGGCGGGGGAGGGGTTGTCCAGGAGACCGGCCAGGGCCGGCACGGCCTCGTGGGCGCCCGAGACCCCCAGGGCCCAGGCGCAGGCGTAGCGGCTGGCCCGGTGCTCCTCGGAGCCGTCGGCGAGTCCCTGCATCAGGGCCTGGGTCCCCTCCGGGATCCCCAGCTCCCCCAGGGCCATGGCCGCCCAGGCCCTCACGTCGTCCTGGAGCCGGGGGTCCCCGAACAGGGCGACCAGGTCCTTGCGGAAGGCCGCATCCGCCAGAAGGGCGGGCTTCTCCTCGCGGATGGCGCCGGAGAGCTGCTGGGCCGCGTGCCAGCAGGGGTTGGACTCCCAGGCCTCCAGGCTGCTGCGGTAGCCGGCATGCCGCTTCACCTCGGCCAGCAGGGCATGGGCGTCCTTCTTCTCCCCGGCCAGCATCCCGAAGAGCAGGAAGATGCCCCCGCAGACGGCCACGATGAACAGGGGGAGGAGGAAGAGCTGGAAGCCCAGGACCTTCCATTCGACTTTGGGCGCAGGCTCGGTCATGCGGGGATTGTAGCGGATAGGCGGCGCAAGTCCGCCGCGTCCAGGACGCGGCAGGCCCCCGGCCTGAGGTCCCCGAGGGGAAGGCCCCCGATGGCCACCCGGACCAGGTCGGTCACCTCGGCGCCGACGGCCTGGGCCATGCGCCTCACCTGGCGGTTCCTGCCCTCGGTGAGGGTGATCTCCAGCCAGCAGGTCCGGGTGCCTTCGCGCAGGAGGGAGACCCGGCAGGGGAGGGTCCTCTCCCCGTC
Organism: Planctomycetota bacterium; assembly: GCA_023261525.1. Taxonomy (GTDB): domain Bacteria; phylum Planctomycetota; class SBBH01; order JAHFOU01; family JAHFOU01; genus JAHFOU01. The sequence continues at coordinate 3,553 of JAHFOU010000129.1, forward strand.
GTCGAGGACCACGCCGGAGGCCAGGCGGGCGGTCTCTTCGGGGGAGATCCTGCGGTCCAGCCGGGCGTGGTAGGTCTTGGGGACATGGGTGCGGGGGGAGGTCAGGCGGTCGGCCAGGGCCGTGTCGTTGGTCAGGATGAGGAGGCCCCGGCTGGCCTGGTCCAGGCGGCCGGCGGCCACCAGGCGGGGGGTGCCGGGCGGCAGGAGCTGGAAGACCGTGGGGCGGCCTGCCGGATCCCGGGTGGTCGTCAGGACCCCGCGTGGCTTATGAAGGGCCAGGGTGAGAGGCTGGGACGTTCCTTCCTCTCTTCCCGTGACGGAGAGGCTGGACTCGGCAGGGACCCGGCGGAGGGGATCCCGGCAGGGCTTCCCGTCGACCCGCACGGCGCCGGTTAAAATCAGACGCCTGCCCTCCGCCCGGGAGCAGAAGCCCCGTTTGGAGAGCAGGCGCGCGAGCGGAACCCCGGTCAAGCCGTTACTTGAGCGTGAAGCCGGCGTCGGCGGCCTTGCCCGCTTCCACGACGACCTCGCCCTTCTCCTGCATCACGGCCTGGCCCTCCTTGGAGAGGGGCTCGTGCCAGAGGGCGACGGTGTACTTGCCGGGGGGGATGCCCTCGATCTTGTACTCGCCCTTCTCGTTGGTGACGGCGGCGTAGCCGTTGTCCACCACGGCGATCCAGCCGCTCATCCAGGCGTGGATGTCGCAGGTGGTGTGGATGAACTCCGCCTCGGCGAAGTAGTCCGCGGAGACCTCCATGGCCTGCTTGAACTTCTGGATGGTGAGGTTGCCGGACTTCTTGCCCCAGACGTGGAAGTTGTGGTCGATCTTGTCGGGGTTGAGGACCTTGACCTTCTGCCCCTTGCTGACCAGGGCCACGTGGGGGACGAACTGGCAGCCCTTCTGGTCGATGGTGGCCGGACCCAGGGTGGGGCCGCCGGTGGCGCCCTTCAGGTAGACGACACAGTGGGCCACGCCCTTGGAGGCGGAATCCACGACCAGGGACTCGTCCAGCTTGAACTTGTCCTTGGCCCCGGAAGGCATGCACTCGCACTTCTCGTTGTCCTTGTTCACCTCGAGCTTCTTGGGCTCGGGGACGGGGCCGTCCCAGGTGACCTTGCCGCAGATGGCGCCGCCGGCGCCCTTCTCCTCGGCCAGGGCCAGGGGGGCGACGTTGCCGCCACCCTGGAGGGCCCAGAGGGATCCGATGCCGACCGCGCCGATGCCGATCCAGAGTGCGAGCTTCTTCATGTCTGACGTGCCTCCTGGTTGGGGGGTCCTATGGGGTACACGTTAAGGAGGCCGGGGGGTTCCGTCAATGTGAACCCTGCCTTGATCCCCTGGGGGGGCTTTGCTAGACTCCCGCCGCGTTTTGACCCCCCCCGAGCCGGAAAAGCCTGGAAACGCTCGGGACGGGATCAGGCGTGCCTGGGCCTATTCCCAGATGGGTGTCCAGCTGGCCGTCACGGTCGGGCTGGGCCTGGGGGCGGGGCTGTGGGCGGACCGGCGCTGGGGGCACTCCCCCTGGGGCCTTCTGGCCGGCCTGGCGCTCGGCGGCGGGGTGGGCCTGACGGTGTTCCTGATGGAAGCGATGCGGATGGGACAGGAAGAAGAAGAGGAAGAGAGGAAACGCAAGGAACCGTGACCCGACTCCTGGCCGTCACCCCTGCCCTGTTCTGCGCGCTCCTGCTCGCCGTCCTTCGTCCCGTCTTCCTGACGGAGACCCTGGTCGGCGGCATTCTGGGCGGGGGCGAGGCGCTCTTCGCGGCCATCCTGCTCTCCCGCACGATCTCCGCCTCCCACGAGGGCTTCCTGAAGGCTTTCCTGGCCGTCTTCGCCTCCCAGGCCCTGGTGTTTGCCCTCCTTCTCCTCCTGGCCTGGAAGGGGTTCTTCTCAGCCGCCCCCCTCCTGGCCGTCTACGGCATCGGCGCGGTCGGGGGGACCCTGGCGGTCGGTCTGAGGCTCAAGCCCAAGGGAGTTGTCGGTGTTCGCTGAAGCCTCCCACATCGACCATCTCTTCGAGCATATCAACGGCCACAAAGGGACCCTGGGCCCCTGGCACACGAGCACCCACCTGGTGATGTCGGTGGTGGCATCGATCCTGGTGGTCCTGGTCTTCGTCTCCTTCGCCCAGCGCATGAAGGCCCGGGCGGGCGCCGCGCCGAAGGGCTGGCTCGACAACCTGCTGGAATCCTTCATCCTCTTCATCCGGGACGAGGTCGTGAAGCCCAACATGGGGCCCCATGCCGAGCACTATGCCCCCTTCCTTCTCTCGACCTTCTTCTTCATCCTGTTCGCCAACCTCCTGGGCGCCATCCCCTTTGGCGCCACGGCCACCGGGAACTCCGGGATCACCTGCGGGTTGGCGATCGTGACCTTCGCCTACGGGGCCTTCCACGGGGTGAAGGCCCAGGGGTTCGGGCACTACGTCAAGAACCTGGCGCCGGCCGGGGTGCCCGGCTTCGTGCTGGTCCTCCTCTACCCGGTGGAGATCCTGGGACTCATCATCAAGCACGTGGTCCTGGCCGCCCGTCTCTACTTCAATATGATGGCCGGCCACCTGGTGCTGGGGATCATCCTCCTGATGCCGAAGCTGATGAATGTCGACGCCGTGACCGTGCCGGCCTACGGCCTGGCGATCGGGATCAGCTTCCTGGAACTGTTCGTGGCCTTCCTGCAGGCCTATGTCTTTACCCTGCTGGCCTCGATTTTCATCGGGGCTCAGGTTCATCCGGAGCATTGAGTCGGGTCTCTTTTTGAAGGAGGTCAAGGCGTGGTCAACATCATGATGGGTGAGCTTTTCGCGGGCACGGGTTCCGCGCACTTCGCGGCGGGCCTGGGCGCCGGCCTGGTCGCCATCGGCGCGGCCGCGGGCATCTCGAAGATCGCGGCGGCGGCCATGGAGGGCACGGCCCGTCAGCCCGAGGCCGGCGGCGCCATCCGCACCGGCATGATCATCGCGGCGGCGCTCATCGAGGGGCTCGGCTTCGCCGCCCTCGGCGCCTGCTTCATGCTGGCGGCCAAGTAGGACCGCCATGTTGTCGATGATGTTGGCGTCCCACGCCGCCGAGGCGGCCGAGGGGGCCGCGCATGCCGCCCACGAGGGCGGGGCGACCCTGAACCTCGTGCCGGACCTGGGCACACTGGTCCAGCAGACGAA
>JAHFOU010000130.1 GCA_023261525.1 Planctomycetota bacterium
CTCGTGCTCCCCGGGGACGCGCCCCTGGTCCGCCCGGACACCTTGAAGGCCCTGGTCCGTGCCTGCGAGACCGGCGCCTCCTGCGCGGTCCTGACCCTGACCCTGGACGACCCGAGGGGCTACGGCCGCATCGTCTGCGACGACGCCGGCCGGGTCTGCGGCATCGTCGAGGAGGCCAACCTGCTCGACGGCCAGAAGGGCATCCGGGAGGTCAACTCCGGCATCTACGCCTTCCGGGCCGAGGATCTCTGGCCCGCCCTGCAGTCGGTCCCCTGGACCCGGGCGCGCAAGGGCCGGGAGATCTACCTGACCGACGTGCTCGCCGCCCTGCACCGCAAGCGCCTGGGGGTGGTCCGCATCGAGGCCCAGGACCCCGACGAGGCCCTGGGCATCAACACGCCCGCCGAGCGGGCCGTTGCCGACGCCGTGCTGAGGCGGCGCACCCTCGATGCCCTGCTCGACGCCGGCGTCCTCGTCGACGACCCGTCCACCACCTACGTGGAGGAGGGCGCGAGGATCGGCCCCGGCACCCGCATCCACCCCTTCACCGTGATCCGCGGCGGTGTGAGCATCGGCCGCGACTGCGAGGTCGGGCCCTTCGCCCACCTGAGGGAGGGCACCGTCCTGGCCGACGGCGCGGAGGTGGGGGACTTCGTGGAGACCAAGAAGGCCTCGCTCGGGCGGCACAGCAAGGCCAAGCACCTGGCCTACCTCGGCGACGTGAGCATCGGCGCGCAGGTGAACATCGGGGCCGGGACCATCGTGGCCAACTACGACGGCAAGACCAAGCACCGCACCGTGGTGAAGGACAGGGCCTTCGTCGGCAGCGGCTCCATCCTGGTGGCCCCGGTGACCGTGGGCCGGGGGGCCACCACCGGCGCCGGCGCCGTGGTCACCCGGGGCCGCAACGTCCCGGACGGCGCCGTGGTGGTGGGGGTGCCGGCCCGGGCGATCCGGCGCACCCCGCGTTGAAGCCTTCCCGCGGCCTGGTCCTCATCGTCGTGGTCGGGGTGCTGGGCATCCTGGCCACGCTGGGGGTCGCCTTCGTCACCCTGGCCCGCATGGAGCGCAAGGCCTCCCAGCAGAGGCTCTGCGCCACCAAGGCCCTCCAACTGGCCCGCAGCGGCCTGGAGGACGCCCAGGCCCGCCTGGATACCGGCCAGGATCCGGGATCCTTCACGGGGAGTTTTGCAGGGGACCTGGCGCCCGGAGGCAATCGCTATTCCCTGACGGTGAGTCCCCAGGGCGGCCTCTACCTGAACGGCGGCGACCCCGAGGGGCTTTCGGACTACAACCTGACCCTTCGTCGCATCCTGGGCACCCTGGCCGGGACCGTCGGCGGACCCCTGACCCAGGCCGACGGCCTGACCCTGATCGACCGGAGGCCGGCGTCGGGCTGGAGGAGCTGGGACCAGGTCCGGGACCTCGCCCTGGGAGGAAGCCAGGCCAGGCTGGACGCCCTGAGGCCCTACCTCAGCCTCCATGCCGTCGTCGATGCCAAGGTGATCCACCCCAACGTCACGGCAGGGATGGAAGGACAGGGGTGCTCCAGCTGGGCGGAGATCAAGCTGGCGCGCCAGGCGCCGGACTTCGAGCGCATCGGCGGAAGGATCGTGGGCCGTGCGCCGGTGAACCTGGCCTGGGCCCGGACCCGCCGGCCCGTGCTGGTCGCCCTGATGACCGGACTCAAGGGCCTGTACCTGGACGAGTCCACCCAGAGCCCCATCGCCCGGGGCGACCGCGTGGGCACCCTGCGCGCGGCGGAGATCGCCCCGGCCGACGCCTCCCTGGCGGCGGACCGCATCCTCTCCAGCACCTCCGAGCTGGGGACCTGGGCCCTGTGGGATGCCTTCTGCGACGGCATCCCTTTTAGCGGCACCGCGGACCTGAAGCTGGCCAAGCAGTCCCTGCTCAAGGCCAACTTCAATCCCAACAGCGACCTCAACAAGTTCGGCCCCAACGCCTCGCGCTGGCGCCCGATCGACAAGTCGGACCTCCTGGCCTACTCCACCGAATTCAGCCTCCTGCCCCCGCGGGCCTGCGCCCAGGAGCTGGAAAGCACGGGCAGCGTGCGGGGGAGGGACGGCGTCCTCCTGGCCCGCCGCGTCCTCAAGGCCGAGCTCGCCCCCCAGTCCCTCCTCACCCTGACCACCCAGAAGGAGTTCGTCTGCGAGGACCTGGGCGACCCCTTCCGGGCGGGGGACGAGAGGGACTTCCGCCTGCCCGGCCGAACGCCCTTCCTCAACGCGAGCGCCGGGACCTCTCCCACCTGGGGGCATGCCCTGGGCCTGCCGGGGCTGGGGAGCCGGGGGGCCAGCCTCCAGACCTACCCCGAACCCTGCGTGATGCCGGGCGCCGGCCTCACCCTGCATCCCGCCGACTACGACGGCAGCATCCAGCTCGCCACGCTCGAGACGCCGGCCGAGGACTGCTACGGCGCGACCGCCGCGACGAGGGACATGAAGCTCCTGGCCCGCTACACGGCGGGACTGGACCTGGACGTGTCGGACGCCCCGCCGCCTCCCGGGCCCTATGACCCGGCGGCCGCCCAGGCCGCTCTCGACGCCCTGAACGCCGCCCAGGACGCCCTGGACAACGCCTGGATCGCCAACGACGCCGATCCCACGCCGGCCCACCAGGCGGCGCTCGACGCCGCCCAGGCCGCCTGGGACGCCGCCTGGGCCGTCTGGGATGCCACCCAGGCCTCGCTCTTCCCCCCACCCGACCGCCGCCTCCACCAGCCCGACGTCCAGCTGGTGACGACGGCCGAGCTGGGCAACGGGCTCTGGGATGCCGTCAAGCCCAACACCCTGTATCCAGACGGGGTCTATTCGGAAAAGGACCGCGCTCCGGCCTATTTCGACCAGGACCCCGCCACCGGCACCCACGGGGTGATCTCCTTCTGGATCAAGCCCAACCATGCCCCCTGCGGGAACCGGGCCAACCGGGCCCATCCCTTCTTCAAGGACAGCAACTTCAGCGTGGGGGTCTCCGGCTTCGTCAGCCTGGACCAGTTCTTCTACCTGGGGGACATCGGCGGGTGGGACTACAAGGACAGCGTCTTCTGCAAGTTCGAGGTCTCCCACAGCGACATCGACTACCAGGCGGAATCCGCCTTCCAGCGGGACCTCGGCCTCACGCCGCACCGCTGGGCCCTGGTCACGATGGCCTACGACTTCCGCAGCCCGGACCGGGGCAACCGCGGGGAGCTCCTGGTGGACGCCGGCGTCGCCGCGGCGGACCGGGGTTCGGATGACGTCTACAGCGTCTCCGTGCTGGAGGACATCCCGAACACGGCCCAGGACATCACCCAGGAGGACGTCTTCGGGCTCCACCGCTTCAGCCTGGGCGGGGGGCGTCCCCAGATCGAGTTCACCGTCCCCGACTACTGCGGCTCCGGGGCCGACGCCACCTTCGACGAGCTGGCGGTCTACGACTTCGGCGGTGCGGCGCCCGCCCTGATCCCGGCCCCGCCGGCCACCCTGGAAAGCCCCGGCATCCTGGCCGCCCACCGCTTCCGGGAGGGCCGCTACACCCGGGAGTCCGGGGAGTACGTCAGCCCCCTCATCCGCCTCCCGGAATCCAGCCGGCTCCAGGCCCTGGCCTGGACCGCCCTCGTGCCCCGGGAACTGCCCCAGGGGGAGATCCTCCTGACCCTGGAGGATGCCTCGATGGGCCGGGTCCCGGCCGTCCCCTTCCGCCTGCACGCCGTCTTCCACCCCAACCCCCAGGACCTCGACACCCCCATCCTGGATCCCCTCGCCCTGGACGACCTGACCCTGGTCTACCAGCCCGCGGCGGGGCGGAGGATCCTGGCGGTGCCCCCATGAGGGGCGTCGTCCTGCTCATCGTGGTGGGCGTGCTCGGCATCCTGGCCCTGCTGGGAACCGCCTTCGTGACCCTGGCCCGCCTGGAGCGGCGCGCCTCCCACCAGCGCCTCCTGGCGACCCAGGCCTTCCTGATGGCCCGCTCGGGGCTGGAGGACGCCCAGGCCCGGCTGGCCTCGGGCCAGGATCCGGAAGCCCCCGCCAGCCGCTACCTCGGCGAGGATTGGGACGCCTCCGGCACCCTCAACGGCTTCGAGCCGGCAGCGGAGATCTGGCGTCCGGGCAGGCTGGACACCGACACCTGCCCCGTCGCCGGCGCCCTGAGGCCCAGCTTCTTCGTGCGGGACGCGGCGGGGAATCCCTCGACGGTGGAGGTGGAGGGGAGACGGCGGGGCCTGACGGGCGGGACCCGCCCCGGCGCCTGCTACGCGCTGGGGATCAAGAGCGGGGGGATCTTCGTCAACGGGGGGGATCCCGCCGTGGCGCCGACCGAGGGCTACAACGCCGTCCTGAGGCGGGTCCTGGAAGCCCTGGCGGAGGCCCTGGACCGGGAGGACGGGGTGGACGACGGCCTCCCGGTGGACGGGACCGACGGGGCAAACCTGGTCGATGCCCGGCCTGCGGAGGGCTGGCGGGGCTGGGATCCGCTCAGGGACCTGGCGCTCGGGAGAAACCCGGCCAAGCTCGCGGCCCTCGAGCCCTACCTGGCCCTCACGGCCCGGGTGGACCTCAAGGTGATCCGGCCCAACGCCGACCGCGTGGGGGTGGCCGCCTCCTTCGAGACCTGGGGCGACCTCCGCCTGAGCCACGTCTCCGCCACGACCGGCCGGCCCCAGCCCGACTTCGAGCGCCTGCCCCTGGCGGGGGGGGGCCGGATCGTGGGCAGGGCCCCGGTGGACCTGGGCTGGGCCCGGACCCGCCGGCCCGTGCTGACCGCCCTGGTCGGCGGCCTGAGGGGGCTCTACGTGGAGGAGGGCTCCATGCCCTGGCAGTGGCACACCCTGATGACGGAGATCCAGGACACCGGATCGCCCGCCGACGACTGCCACCGGGCCGTCGACGGCATCCTCTCCTGGACCAGCGCCCTGGGGACCTGGGGCCAGTGGGAGGCCCTCTGCGACAGCCTCGCCTTCCCGGCCTCCGCGTCCCCCGGGGAGGAGCAGGCCAAGCGGGACCTCCTCAAGGCCAACTTCAACCCCAACAGCGACCTGAACAAGTTCAACCCCAACCCCTCGTGCTGGAAGTCGGTGGACAAGAGCGACCTCTTCGCCCCTAACTATTCGACGGAGTGGGACCTCGCCGGGGCCTCCGACCGCGAGGTGACCAGCGTCGGCCGCGTGCTGGGCCCCGGGGGGCTCTTCGCCCAGCGCACCCTGAGGGCCGTCCTCCAGGGCTCCTCGGCCCTGCGCCTGACGACCCAGTCCGAGTTCGTCTGCGGAGACCTGGGGAACCCGGCCGTGGCGGGGGACGAGACCGCCTTCCGCCTGCCCGGGGATCCCCTCTTCCTGGCGCCGGGCCGCGGCATGGGCAAGACCTGGGGCCACGCCTGCCCGAGGGTGGGGGATCCCGGGAGCTCCCTCCAGAGCTACCCCGAGCCCTGCTGGGATCTCGGCGGGGGCCTGGTCCAGCACCCGGCGGACTGGGACGGCAGCCTCCAGCTGGCCACCGTCGAGACCCCGGCCGGTGAGCTCTACGGGGTGACCGCCAGCTCCCAGCTGATGATGATGCTGGCCCGGTACGACGACGGCCTGGACCTGGACCTCCACCGGGGGCCGGACGGGGCCGCCCTGCCCCAGCGGGGCCTGGTCCCCGGGAATCCCCTCTTCGAGGACCCTCCGGGGACCCTGTACCCGGACGGGGCCTATGCCGAATCGACGCGCGCCCCGTCCTACCCGGACGCCGGGAACGCCAACGGCTACCAGGGCCTGATCTCCTTCTGGGTCAAGCCGGCCGGGACCCAGCCCGCGCCCTTCATGGCCGACGTGAGGCCCCTGCTGAAGTGGACCAACTACAGCGAGGGCACCTTCTCCAACGGCTTCAGCCCCAACCAGGCCTTCCTCCTGGGGGCCTGCGAGCCCCACGGGTACTGCTGCTACTTCGAGACCTGCCATGCCCGGGACGACTCCCGCCTGGAGTACATCTTCGGCACTCCGTCCTGGCCCTTCGCGAAGCGCGGATGGCGGTTGGCCACGATGTTCTACGACTTCCTCGTGCCCAACGGGGACACCGAGCGGAACGCCGCCGCGGTGCTCCTGGACGACGGGACCGCCCCCGCGGACATCGCTAGCCTGCACGCCTCCGACCGACGGAACAACGATCCCCTCCTGGCCCATGACATCACCCTGCCGGACATCGTCGGCGCCCACCGCATCTCCCTGGGCCACGCCGGCGGTATGCCCGAGGACGGCTCGGGCAATGCGTACGGGGCCAACGCCACCTTCGACGAGTTCGCGATGTACGACTTCGGCAACTTCCGAAACAGCGCGGGGATCCTGGCCTCGCTGCGATTCAAGGAGGGTCGCTACTACAAGGAGTCCGCCTACCAGGATCTCGCCTCGGCCGGGACGAACCGCGCGGCCGAGTACTTCAGCGCCCCGGTGGTGCTGGGCAGGATCCGCCTGAGAAGCCTGGCCTGGACCCAGGTCCTGCCCAAGGCCCTCCCCGACGCCGCCGTCTCCCTCGAGCTGACGGACCTGGCGGGGACGGGCTACGCCGTCCCGGGGCGTTTCAGCGCGCCAGCCTCCAGCCCGGTGGGGAGGGTCCTGCCGGGGCCCTTCCGCCTGCACGCGGTCTTCCAGCCCAACCTCGCGGACCCGACCAACCCCCCGATCCTGGATCCCCTGGCCCTGGACGACGTCACGGTGCTGTACGAGCCG
>JAHFOU010000131.1 GCA_023261525.1 Planctomycetota bacterium
TGTCCGCGCCGAGCAGGGAGAGCATCCCGCTGGGCCCGCGGTCGCAGGCGGCCTGCATGCGCTCGCCCCTCAGGCGCACGAGCTTCAACCCGTCCTCGAAGGAGAGGGCGCCGGCAAAGGCCAGGGCCGTGTACTCCCCCAGGGAAAGCCCCGCGGTCATCCTCAGGTCCCCGAAGTCCGCGCCCTGCTCCTTCAGCGCCTCGACCACGGCCAGGGAGGTGGTGAACAGGGCCGGCTGGCTCATGCGGGTGCTGTGCAGGACCTCCTCGGGCCCCTCGAAGCAGGTCCTGGAGAGGGGCTCGCCGAGGACAGCGTCGGCCTTCTCGAAGAGGGCCCGGGCGGCCTTCGAATGCTCGAAGAGGTCCTTGCCCATGCCGACGCGCTGGGCGCCCTGGCCGGGGAAGAGGACGGCGGAGCGGAGGGCCGGGCTCACCATTCCACCAGCGCCGTGGCCCAGGCCAGGCCCCCGCCCAGGGTCACCAGGGCCAGGAGGTCCCCCTTCTTCACCTTCCCGGCCTTCACGTACTCGTTGAGGACCAGGGGGATGGAGGCGCTCGAGGTGTTGCCGTAGCGGTCGATGTTGATCATGGTCCGCTCCGGGGGGATGCCCAGGCGCTCCCCGGCGGCTTGCATGATGCGGGTGTTCATCTGGTGGGGCACCAGCCAGCGGACGTCCGAGCCCTTGACCCCGGCCTCGGACAGGAGGCGCTCCACGGCCTCCGGGATGGTGCGCACCGCGAACTTGAAGACCTCCCGCCCCTCCATCCGGATGGAATGGTCGTGGGCGTCGACCGTGGCGTGAGAGGCGGGGTTCCGGGACCCCCCCGCCGGCTGGTGCAGGAGGGGGCCCTGGCGGCCGTCCGCGTGGATGCGGCTGTGCAGGATGCGGTGGCCTCCCGGGACGTCCGCGGGCCCGAGCACCACGGCCCCGGCCCCGTCCCCGAACAGGATGCAGGTGCCGCGGTCGTTATAGTCCGTGATGCGGGTCAGGACCTCGGTGCCTACGCAGAGCACCCGCTTGAAGCGCCCGGAGGCGATGCTGTCGTGAGCCAGGGCCACGGTGTACAGGAAACCCGCGCAGGCCGCCGTGAGGTCGAAGGCCGCGCCGCCGATGCACCCCAGCTTGGCCTGCATGACGCAGGCGGTGGACGGGAAGGGGAAGTCCCCGGAGGCCGTGCCCGTGTAAATGGCCTCCAGCTCCGAAGGGTCGCACCCGGCATCGGCCAGGGCCATGCGGGCCGCCATCAGGCCCAGGTCCGAGGCGGCCTGCTCGGGCGCGGCCTTGCGGCGCTCCCGGATGCCGGAGCGCTCCACGATCCAGGCGTCCGAGGTGTCGACGAGCTTCTCCAGGTCGGCGTTGGTGATCCTGGCCTCGGGGGCGTAGGCGCCCAGGCCCAGGATGGCCACACGGGGAGCAGGAAGGCTCACACTTCCCCCGCCGCCGGCGCCGCGGACTTCATGGCCGAGACCCCCTCCAGGATGCGGAGGTTCACCTCGGCCAGGACGAACTCCCGGGCGGCCCTCAGGGCGTTCTTGATGGCCACGGGATTGGAGCGACCGTGGGCGATGAGGCATCCGCCCTTCACCCCCAGCAGGGGCATCCCGCCGTACTCGGCGTAGTCCATGCGCCGCTTCAGGCCCTTGAGGCCCGGCAGGCAGAGGGCGGTGCCCAGGCGGTTGCGCAGGCCCCGGCCCAGCTCCTCGCGCAGGATCTGTCCGATCCCCTCGGCCAGGCCCTCGGCGGCCTTCAGCATGACGTTGCCCACGAAGCCGTCGCAGACGATCACGTCGAACTTCCCGTTGAAGACGTCCCGGCCCTCGGCATTGCCGACGAACTGGATGGGGGCCTCCTTCAGGCAGGGGGTCGCCTCATGGACCAGGTCGTTGCCCTTGGCCTCCTCCTCCCCGATGGACAGCAGGCCCACCCGGGGCCGGGGGACGCGCAGGACGCGCTCCGCGTAGGCCGAGCCCATCACCGCGAACTGGGCCAGGTGCTCGGCCTTGCAGTCCACGCTGGCCCCGCAGTCGAGGACCACACAGGGCCGCCCCGTCGCGGTGGGGAAGGTCACGGCGATGCCGGGCCGGCGGACCCCCTCCAGGCGCCCGAAGGCCAGGCGGGCGGCTCCCACCGCGGCGGCGGTATTCCCGGCGGCCACCATGGCCAGGGCCCGCCCTTCCTTGACCAGGGCCGCGCAGCGGGCGATCGAGGAGGCCTGCTTGCGGTGCAGGGCTTCCGCGGCATGATCGTCCATGCCGACGACCTCGGTGGTATGCTCGAAGAGGATGCGGGAGGCGGCAGGCCCCCTCAGGCCGACGTGGGGACGGACCTTGGCCTCGTCGCCGACCAGGATGACCTGGATGTCCTCGAAGGCCTCGACGGCGAGCTGGGCGCCCTCGGCGGTAGCCCGGGGGGCGAAGTCCCCCCCCATGGCATCGAGGGCGATCTGGATCATGCCCGGCTAGGTTCCCTTGACCTCCACGACCAGGCGGCCCCGGTAGTGCCCGCAGTGGGGGCAGACGGCGTGGGGGCGCTTCGTCTGGTGGCAACGGGGGCACGCCGAGACGCCGGCAGGCGCCAGGTGATCATGGGCGCGGCGGGTGCGGGTGCGGGTATTCGAATGACGGCGTTTTGGATTGGGCATGGGGACGGGATTCTAGGGAGCCCCCCCTGGGGAGTCAAGGATGCCCGCAAGGCTCAGCGCTTGAGGGACTTGAGGTACCGCTGGATCTCGCCCGCAAGCGCCTCGCCCTTGCAGGGGGGGATCTCCCCGCCCCCGCCGATGCCCAAGGCGTAGCGCAGGAAGTCGGCACGGTGAAGTCCGCCATGCCCGTACAGGAGCCAGTGGGCTAACAGGAAGGCCTGGGCGTAGTGCGTCTGGTTGTCCTGGTAGAACACCGGCTTGTCCATGCCAGGAAGGGCCGGCACGGCTTCCGGGACAACGGCGGCAAACGCCCTGGCCGTCGCCCGGAAGGGCGGGGCCGCGGCATTCCAGTCCGGGCTCTTCACGGTTTCCAGGGTCTCCATGAGGACAGCCGTGCCCTCGACCGCCCAGACCGGGGCCGATCTCACATCGCTTCCGGGGACGTCGAAATGGATCAGGTGACTGCCCTCGTGAAAGAGGCCGATCCGGATGGAATGGCCGAACCTCTGGGGCCCCTGCTCATCGAAGAAGGCGTTCCGGTTCGTGGCGGCGAGGCCGGGCGTGCCGGGATCCCTGACGGTCTCCACGCCAGCAGGGTAGATCGCGGCGACGCAGGCCTGGAGGTCGGCGGCGGTCTGCAGCGCCCAGACCTTGGGGTTCTCCCCCTCCCCGCGGGCCGGGCCGATGCCCTCCAGGATCTCCTCCCAGATGCGGTACAGGGCCTCCAGGTCCGAGGCGATCTCCAGGGCCCGTTCGCGCGGCAAGGTGCTCATCACCAGGAAATGCTCGGTCGGGATCCCGTACGCCTTCTCCCAGGAGACGGACTTCGCCGGATCCGGCTTCACCCAGGCGTCGCCGAAGCGCACCAGTCCCTTCCTGAGGTTCGCTGCCGTCTCGGAAGGAAGCCACCCCAGTCCGGGGATCTTCTCCTCCCCCCGGCGCTTGCGCACCTTCGCCTGGTCCGGATCCAGCCTCAGGGCCCAGGTCTCCGCTTCCTTGTCCAGCAGCTCGGCCGCCTCCTTGGCCTCTTTCCGGTACAGGGTGAGACGCTTCGTCTCATACCCCTTCCAGTCCGCCTCCTCCCACCCCTTGTCGGGCGGCTTGACCTTCCCGCGCCTCTCCAGATACTCCTTGGCCCCATCGGTTTGTGCCCCCTCCAGCTGGCGGGCCAGACCGGCCTGGGTATCGGAGAAACCGATGGCGCCCCCTTTCAGAAGCTCATGGGCCAGTTTCAGGTGGGCGGCGGCCCAGGCCGGCTTGAGGGACGTCCAAGCATCGGGAAGGGGCTCCGCCGCCAGGGGGGCGATCAGGAGCAGTCCCAGGATCCCCCTCCTGACGGTCTTCACGCCCCTCTCAGGCTCCCGGCCGTGATGTCCCCATGGCTGGCATGGGAGGCCACCTTCCCATCCGGGCCGAACCAGAGCACCTGGGGGGACTCGTGGCGGACCCCGACCTCGGCCGCGATGGCCCGGCTCAACTCCCGCTGGGCCACGACGTCGATGCGGGCGATGCGGAAGGCGGGTTTCTCCGGGAGGCCCGCCAGCCAGGCGTCGTATTCCTCCTCCGCCGCGAAGGAGACCGGGCAGCGCGGGCTGAACTTGAAGAGGACGGAAGGCCCGCCGGCGGACTTGAAGGCCTCCCAGGCGGCCGGGCCGTCCAGGACGACGACCCCGGAGGGGCTCATCGCGCGGCCTGGAGCTCCGGCGGCAGGGGGAAGGTGACGTGCTCGGGCGTGGACGCCATCTCCTCGACCTGGCCCCCGCCCTTCTCCCTCAGCACCCTCACCACCTCCTGGACCAGGTGCTCGGGGGCCGAGGCCCCGGCCGTGACCCCGACGCGGCGGACCCCGTCCAGCCACTCGGGACGGATGTCGGCGGCGCTCTCCACCAGGTAGCCCTTCGCGCCCAGGGTGGAGGCCAGCTCCTTCAGGCGGCTGGAATTGCTGGAGTTCGGGGAGCCCAGCACGAAGACCGCGTCCACCTTGGGCGCCAGGCCCCGGATCGCGTTCTGCCGGTTCTGGGTGGCATAGCAGATGTCGTCCTTGGCCGGCCCCTGGATGGCCGGGAAGCGCCCGCGGAGCGCGGCCACGATGTCCCGGGCCTCGTCGACCGACAGCGTGGTCTGGGTGAGGAAGGCGGCCTTGTCGGGATGGGGCACCTGGATCTGGGCGGCTTCCGCCACGTTCTGGACGAGCTGGATGGCCCCCTCGGGGGCCTGGCCCATGGTGCCGACCACCTCGGGATGGCCCTTGTGCCCGATCAGGATGAGGGAATAGCCCAGCTTGTGGTACCGCATGGCCTCCAGGTGGACCTTGGTCACCAGGGGGCAGGTCGCGTCGATGCGCTTGAGGCCCCGGCGCTGGGCCTCGGCCACCACGGCCTTGGAGACTCCGTGGGCGCTGAAGACCAGCACGGCCCCGTCCGGGACCTCGTCATGGGATTCCACGAAACGCGCCCCCTTGGCGGCCAGGGCCTCGACGACGTGGCGGTTGTGCACGATCTCGTGCCAGACGTAGACCGGGGCCCCGAAGACCTCCAGGGACTTCTCCACGATCTCGATGGCGCGCTCCACCCCCGCGCAGAACCCCCGGGGGCTGGCCAGCAGGACGTCCATGCCCCGCATCCTATCCCTCCGGCTATACTCCCGCAATGCGAAGACTCGCCCTCGCCCTTCTCGTCCTGCTTCCCGCCCTGGCCGAGGAGGCGAAGCCCTCGGTCCTGCGCTATGCCCGGGGCGGGGATTCCGTCCGCCTGGATCCCGCCGCCATCAGCGACGGGGAGAGCGCCAAGGTCACCCAGCAGGTCTTCGACACCCTGGTCCGCTTCAAGACCAGCGGTTTCGACCTGGAGCCCGCCCTGGCCGAGCGCTGGGAGCAGGACGGCACCGGGCTGGCCTGGACCTTCCACCTCCGCGCCGGGGTGACGTTCCACGACGGCACGCCGCTGACGGCCGCCGTCGCCAAGGCCAGCCTGGAGCGCCTGAAGGATCCCGCCTGCCCCTACGCCTCCAGCTTCACCGTCATCCGGACGATGGAAGCTTCCGACGACCTCACCCTGGTCCTGAAGCTGGAACGCCCGTACTCCCCCCTCCTGCGCAACCTGGCCATGTTCTGCGCCGCCATCGTGCCGCCCTCGGCCGCCAAGGACCCCGCCGCCTTCGCCCGCGCCCCGGTCGGCACCGGCCCCTTCCGCTTCGTCTCCTGGTCCCCCAACGAGAAGATCGTGCTCAAGGCCTACGAAGGCCACTGGGACGGCCGCCCCGCCGCGGACACCCTGCTCTTCCTGCCCGTGCCCGACAACGCCAAGCGCCTCAAGCTCCTGGAGACCGGCGGGGCCGACCTCATCGACGGGATCAGCCTGACCGACGCGGCCTCGGTGGAGGCCAACCCCGCGCTCAAGCTCCATGCCGTCCGCCCCGGGGCCAACCTGGCCTACCTGGCCTTCCATACCGGGAAGAAGCCCTTCGACGACCCCCGGGTGCGCCGGGCCCTGGCCATGGCCGTGGACCGCGCCGGCATCGTCAAGCATCTCTTCTCGGGCCGGGCCGCGGCGGCCGAGTCCGTGATCCCCGAGGGCTTCCTGGGTCATGAGGACACGCCCTTCGTGCCCTTCGACCCGGCCGCGGCGAAGCAGCTCCTGGCGGAAGCGGGATTCCCCAACGGCTTCGAGACCGAGCTCTGGGCCATGCCCAACCCCCGGCCCTACCTCCCCGAGCCGCGCCGGGTGGCCCAGGCCATCCAGGCCAATCTCCTCGCCATCGGGGTGAAGGCCAAGATCGTCTCCCCGGAATGGGCCGCCTACCTGGAGGGCATCCAGACCGGCCAGCACCCGATGTGCCTGATGGGCTGGACCACGGACAACGGGGACCCCGACAACTTCGCCTATGTCCTCCTGGACAAGGACAACGCGACGAAGGGGGCCGCCAGCAACGTCAGCTTCTACGCGGACGCGTCCGTGCAC
>JAHFOU010000132.1 GCA_023261525.1 Planctomycetota bacterium
CTGAACCCGGACGGCAGCGAGGCCGAGAAGAGCGGCAACGGCCTCCGCATCTTCTGCCGCTTCCTCTGGGATCACGGCTACACCACCAAGCGGGAGTTCACGGTCTCCACCCTGGGCGGCAAGGTGACGGCCAAGCTGGACGTCCATGGGGACGAGGTCCGTGCCATCACCGTGGACATGGGCAAGGCCGAGATCTCCCCCGAGGAGACGATCGAGGCCGGCGGGAGGAAGTTCGCCGGCTCCGTGGTCTCCGTCGGGAACCCCCATTTCGTCATCGTGGACCCGGCCCTGACCCGGGACGACCTGCTGGCCTACGGCTCGAAGATCGAGCACCATCCCCGCTTTCCGAACCGGACCAACCTCCAGTTCGTGACCGTGGTCGACCGCCACACCCTCAAGCTCCTGATCTGGGAGCGCGGGGCCGGGGAGACCCTGGCCTCGGGCTCCTCCTCCTGCGCGGCCGCGGCGGCCTGCCGGAGGCTCGGCCTGGTGGAATCCCCCGTGAAGGCGGTCATGCCCGGGGGCGAGCTGGGCCTGATCTTCCTGCCGGACGGCATGATCCGGATGACCGGACCGGCGACCCCGGTCTACGTCGGCAAACTCCTGCTGTAGCCTTCCCGGATCTCCTCCAGCATCCGGGTCATGGCCGCAGGGTCGTTCAGCTTGCGGTAGGTCCGGCAGGCGGAACCCACGCGGACCGTGGCATTGTTGCCCTCGTCGCAGGGCCCCTGGCAGTCCGTCAGGTCCACGGCCAGCGCCAGGCCCAGCCGGCGGCGTTCGGAATCCACGTGGGCCACCAGCACGTCGTGGTCGACCGCCTGCACGCGCTCGGTCCCGCAACAGCATCCCCGGCAGAGGAAGAGGCGGGAAGCCCCCGTCAGGAACCAGGCCCGCGCGGACTCCAGGATCCGCCGGATCTCGGATTCATCCAAGGGGCCCCAGCGCTTCTCCTGGCGAAGAATGAACGCCCGCTGGTCGTCCTCCGACCAGCGGGCTTGGGATGCCACCACGAAAGCCCGGGCCTTCCCGATCAGGGCGTCCCGGTCTAGTGACAGTAGTTCTCTCCGTGCAGGACGTAGACCGCCCAGGGGCTGCTGCCCACGTTCTGGATCTGATGGATGCTGTCCGTCGCGGTGTCGATCGCATAGACGGAGTTGTCCGTCGAGGAGCTCAGGAAGATCCGCGAACGGTCGGGCGTGGTGGACGCCGTCTCCATGACCAGCCGGGTGCCCATCCGGATCATGCCGCACTGCTTGAGCGCCTTCAGGTCGTAGACCAGGACCCCGCCCGTCTCGCCGGTGGACACGACGTAGGCCTTCTTGCCGTCCGGCCCGAAGTTGATCCCCGTCATGGTGCCGGAAGCCGGCAGGGTCGCCTTGACCTTGCGTTCCTTCACGTCGATCACCGAGACGGTCTGGTCCCCGTTGTTCGGCACCAGCATCCACTTCCCGTCCGGCGAGGCGTAGGCCTCCCAGGGCATCTCGCCGACCTTGAGCGTGGCGACGACCTCGTCCTTCTGGGTGTCGATCACCGCGACCTGGCCGGAATCCCCGTCGGCGGCATATCCCCAGCGGCCGTCCACGGTGAGGGTCACGTTATGGATGCCCTGGATGGAGCTGAGCGCGCCGTCCCGGTCATTGCGCTGCTGCTGCCCCGCGTTCCCGATGGCAAGCCGCGCCAGGAGCTTGTGCTGGGTGGCATCGATCACGCCCACCTCGTGGGCGCCCAGGTTGGAGATGTAGGCCTTCTTGCCGTCCCGGGTGAAGGTGACGTTGTGAGGCTCGACAAACCCGGGGATACGCTTGATCTCCTTCCCCCCCGCGGAGAGGTCCAGGACCGACAGGCTCCCTTCCTTGAAGTTGTTGACGTAGACGAAGCGGCCGTCCGGGCTGATGTCGAAATGCTCCGGGCTGACGCCGACCTTGACCTCCCGGACGGACGAGGGGTTCTTGAGGTCCATCACGAAGACCGAATCGGAGTTCATGCCCGTGATGACCAGCGTCTTGCCGTCATGGGTCATCATGGCCATGTGCGGGCAGGAGGTCGCCGCCAGGGGGTAGCGGCCCAGGACGGCATCCGTGCGCCAGTTGATCAGGGTGATGTCGCTGGAATCCCGGTTGGCGACCACCAGGAGATCCGCGGGATCGGGAAGGGGCGAGGCCGCCTCTTCCCCGCCGAGCATGGGCACCGTCAGGGACAGGCTCAACAGCATCAGGACCGGGCGGATCGTCATGTGGAATTCCCTCCTTGTGAGACTTGGGTGTATCAGAAACTGCCCGAGAACCGCAATCCATAGATGAAGAACTCCCGCTGGGGGGAGATCGTGTCCGTCCCGGCGGCATGGTCCACCCACTGGAAGAAGGGGCTCAGCCGCAACGTCCTGGTGAACGCGTAGGAGTAGTACAGCTCCGCCAGGTCGTCGGTCATCCGGTCCGAGGTGTTCAGGTAGGCGTAGGCCAGCCCGAGACGGTCGTTCACCCGCTTCTCCCCGAAGGGGGAACGCCACTCGAAGCCCCCGCTGGCGTCGTAGGGGTGTTCCGTGTCGTGATTGTCCTCCCAGCCTCCCCGCAGGAAGAAGCCGACCCGATCGTGGACATCCTGGTCGAAGCTGAACCCGTAGGCCACGGGCCTCTTCTCCCGGGCCCCGTCCTGACGGGCCCAGAAGCGGTAGTTGCCGGGTCGATCCAGGAAGACGCGCCCCTGGTAGCCCGCTTCGGCCACCAGGTACCCCTGGTAGGAGGTTTCGGCCCCGTCGTTCTTCGCGGATTGGGCGCCGAACCCGTACCGCCAGCCCCGACGCGTGTCGTACAGGACCGCGGCAGCGGCGCCCGCAGAGGAGTCCGGGGGGCCCCCCGGAGCGGCCAGCAGGGGATTGTTCGTGAAGGGATCCGCCACGAACTGGGTGTTCTCGTCGTTGGCATAGGCGTTCCGGTCGAAGTAGTTGCTCATGTCGAGCTTGCCGACGATCAGGGACAGCTTCTCGTCCAGGAGGGCGTTGTTGCGGAACCAGGCCTCTCGCACCCGGGTCGAATCGGCCCCGTTGGCCCCCTGGAGGGAGCCGCGGTCGCCGTTCACCCCCTGGGCCGTCGGGAAGACCTCGTCCGGCCCGTTTCCGCCGGAACCCTCGATGTCGAGGAAGAAGAGGCTGTAGTTCATGGGCTTGGCGGCCAGGAAGACGTCCACGGAGCCCGTGGAGAACACCCGGTCGGAATCCCTCGCGCCCAGGGTGCCCTGGGCGATGCCCGTGGCCTGGATGCCGACGGAGACCCGCTTGGACTCCTCGGCGGCCAGCGCCCCCTCGATCATCTCCGAGACGCTCTGACGACGGTCGAGGAAGACCTTCCGGAAGGAGGTCTCCTCCCGGACCGGGGAGGCGCAGATCGGGCAGACCTCGGTGCGGTTGTCGGAGATGTGCCCCCGCGGACAGACGTACTCGGTGATGCGCTTGATCTCCTCCGTCTTCTCGGGAAGAGGCATCTTGCGCTCCAGATCGTCCAGACGCTGTTTCATGCGCTCCAGCTCTTCCCTCAGGGCGCGGATCTCGGCGTCCCGGGAATCCTCCGCCCGGACCGGCCCCGCGACCCACAGCACCGCCGCCACCATCCACCATGCCTGCCGACGCACCATGACACCCTCCTCCTGTTGGAGAAGGAGTGGCGTCGGCCGGCTCCTCTCGATGCTTCCGCAAAACAAAAAAGCCCCGGACGCCTTGCGGCACCCGGGGCTCCGTATTTGCCCGCGGTCTCCCAGCGCATGCCCCCCTCACCCGGGGACGAACAAGCGCTTCACGTCGAAGGCAGGTCTTCTGGCTTCCGGATCATCCTCCAGGTCCTGCCTTCTCAACCGCCTTCAGGCGGTCAATGGCGCTTTGCAGCAAAGGACCCTTCGTCCCCGGTCACAGCGGCGGTTCCGCTCCCGATTTTAACGGGATTCCCTATTCTCCTGCCGCCGACGCGGCAGGCACCATCCAACGCGGGATTCGGTTTCAAAAGAGCGAGAACAGGGGGACTATAGTCCGCCCGCACGCAAGGGCAAGCGGAAAATCCCTACAGCGGGCGCATCGTGGGGAACAGGATCACGTCCCGGATGGACGGCTGGCCCGTGAGCAGCATGGCCAGGCGGTCCATCCCGATCCCCACGCCGGCCGTGGGGGGCATCCCCGTCTCCAGGGCCTCCAGGAAGTCCTCGTCCAGGGGCATGGCCTCCTCGTCCCCCCCGGCCTTCTGGGAGGACTGGGCCTGGAGGCGCACACGCTGGTCGTCCGGGTCGTTGAGCTCGCTGAAGGCGTTGGCGAACTCCGTGCCGCCCAGGAAGAGCTCGAAGCGCTCGACCAGCCGGGGATCTCCGCCGCGATGGCGCTTGGCCAGGGGCGAGAGCTCCACCGGGTAGTCGATCAGGAAGGTCGGCTGGATCAGGTTGGGCTCGATGAACTCCCGGCAGACCGCGTCCATCAGCTGGCCCCGGTGGGCCTTGGGCGGCAGGGAGACCTTCTTCGACTGCAGGAAGGCCACCAGCTCCGCGTCCTTCATCCCCAGCAGGTCGATCCCGGCATGCGTGCGGGCCAGCTCGGCCATGGGGAGGCGGGCGAAGGGCTGGGCCAGGTCCACCGACTGGCCCTTCCAGGGGAACTTCGTCGTGCCGGAGACCTTGAGGGCCGTCCCGCGCAGGAGGGCCTCGACCAGGTCCATGGCGTCCCGGTAGTCGGCGTAGGCCCAGTAGAACTCCAGGGCCGTGAACTCGGGGTTGTGGGTGGCGTCCATGCCCTCGTTGCGGAAGTTCTTGGCGATCTCGTAGACCCGCTCGAAGCCGCCCACGATCAGGCGCTTGAGGTACAGCTCGTCGGCGATACGCAGGAAGAGGGGCATGTCGAGGGCGTTCAGGTGGGTCTTGAACGGCCGCGCCGCCGCCCCGCCGTACAGGGTCTGGAGGGCCGGGGTCTCGACCTCCAGGAAACCGCGGGCGTCGAGGAAGCCCCGCACGGCCGTGATCATGGCCGCGCGCTTGCGGAAGACCTCCCTCACCTGGGGGTTCACGGCCAGGTCCAGGTAGCGCTTGCGGTACCTCAGCTCCTTGTCCGCGAAGGCGTCGAAGACCTGGCCATCCTTCTCCTTCACCACG
Organism: Planctomycetota bacterium; assembly: GCA_023261525.1. GTDB lineage: Bacteria > Planctomycetota > SBBH01 > JAHFOU01 > JAHFOU01 > JAHFOU01. The sequence continues at coordinate 5,119 of JAHFOU010000132.1, forward strand.
GGCAGGGGGCGCAGGGACTTGGACAGGATCTCCAGCGAGGACGCCTGGACGCTGATCTCCCCCGTCCGGGTCTTCATGAGCTTGCCCTTCACCCCGGCGAAATCGCCCAGATCCAGGGCCTGGAGCACGGCCCAGCCGGTCTCCCCCACCTCCTCCTTGCGGACGTAGGCCTGGATGCGCGCGCCCTCGTCCTGGAGGTGGAAGAAGGCGGCCTTGCCCATGTCCCGGTAGGACACGATGCGCCCGGCGGCCGCGACCGGCTGCCCTTCCAGCCCGGCGAAGCCGGCCAGGAGGGCGGCCGCGGCGTGGGTGCGGTCGAAGCGCAGGGGGAAGGGGTCGGTGCCCAGGGCGCGGAGACGGTCCAGCTTGGCGCGGCGGGCGCGGAGAAGGTCAGCCAATGACTGAGCAGGCTGCTCGGACACGGCCAGCGGATCGGCTAGCGGACCGGGGCTTCCAGCACGAGGACGTTGGCCTCGGGATGGGCCGAGTCGGCGGGCTCGCCGGCGGCCTTCAGGAAGGCGCGGATCACGGCCTCGCGCTTGAGGGGGCGATGGCTCACCTCGCGCTGTCCGCGCTCCATGTGGTCCAGGGTCAGGCCGGGCATCAAGTCCACCTTGATCGCCTTGCCGTGGCCGTCCTTCGCATCCACGTCGCGGCGCCCCAGGACGTCACCGGGCTTGATCTCGAAGGACTGGACCAGCCACTCGCCGCCGTCCGTGCCCCGCTTCGGCATCCAGCGGCGGACCTCCAGGACGGCCTGGTCGTCGGAGCCCCCCTTCAGGGACATCGCGTACTCCCGGCCGCAGCACATCTGCACGGCGCCGATCTCGTAGAAGTCCGCGACCTTCGTCCACCAGGCCCGCCAGCCTGCCCCGCTCGGAGGCACGCCGCGGATCCCGGTCAGGTCCAGGAGGGCGAGGTCGACACCGGCCACCAGCGCGTTCTTGGCGTCCCGGGCGCGGTCATCCTCGCCGGCCGCCGGCTTCATGCGCTCCATGCAGGCGATGAGGGGCTCCACCACGGCCTTGTCCCGGAAGGAGGCCAGGGCCCGGGCCTGCTCCCCGGCCACCTCGGAATCCGTCTCGGCGCTCAACGCCTCGGTGAGGGAGGGGACGAAGTCGCGCATCTCGCCGGAGGCCACGCGGGCCGCGGCGCGGCGGCGCACGGAGGGCTTGGGATGGCGCAGGCCGGCCTTCAGCCAGTCGGCGGCGGTGTCGGACCGGTGGGCGTCCCACCAGGTCCGCCAGGCGGCCAGGGCCTCGGCGCGGGCCTTCACCTGCTTGGCGTCGCACCGGGCACGCAGGAGGGTCCAGCGCTCCGCGGCGTCGCGGCGGATCAGGCTCTCCCCCTCCTTGCGCTGGGCCTTGTCCTTGAACTTGCGCTCCTTCACCTTCCCGTCCCGGTCCTTTTCCTTGCGGGTGTAGGTCCCGGCCTTCAGGGCCTCGAACTGCTCGGAGCGCCACT